>VBPB01000355.1:0-2746 GCA_005893365.1 Candidatus Eiseniibacteriota bacterium | reverse complement strand
AGGGTCACCGGGGCGATCCGCTCCACGCTCGACTTCCGCGTCCTGCAGCAGCTCGACCCGACCGCCTTCTACGTGATGGGCCGCTCCATCACCGCCTTACTGGGTGCCCTCACCGTCGTCCCGGTGTTCCGCCTGACGCGTCGCGTGGCGGGGCGCGGCGCGGCGATCGCCGCGGCGGTGCTCGTCGCGGTGAGCCCGCCGCTCATCGCCAAGTCGCAGCTGATCGAGGTGGACGTGCCGCTCACGCTCTTCGTGGCCTGGTCGCTGCTGGCGGCGCTCGACCTGACCGGCGGCCTCACCCGGCGCCGGGCGCTGGTCGCCGGCGTGACGATCGGGCTCGCCACCGCCGCCAAGTACCCGGGGATCGCGCTGGCGATCCCGTTCGCGGTGGCGATCGCCGTCGCGGGGCGCCCGGCCGAGGGGGCGCCCGAGCGGCGGAGCCCGCGCGGCCGCGAGGCGCCCATCGGCTGGCCCGCCGCCTTGGGCTTCGGCGCGGCAGCGATGCTCGCCACGCTGTTCGTCGCCTCGCCGTACCTCTTCCTCGATCTGCGCGCGGCCTTGGCCGACCTCGCGGTCGAGCGCGAGCACATGCGCCTCGGACACTTCGGCTCGGACTCGGGCTCCACCTGGATGACCTACGCGCGCGACTGGTGCACCGCCGTCGCCGGCGGGCCGGTGGCGCTCGCCTCGCTGGCGGGCCTGGTCCTCTTCGTCGCGAGGCGCCGCGCGTGGGCGCTGGTGGCGGGGAGCTTCATGCTGGCCTACGCGGCCCTGGTCTCGTCGTTCGCGATGAAGGCGGACCGCTACCTGCTCCCGCTGCTGCCGCCGGCCTTCGTGTTCGCCTGCGCCCTGGCCGCCGAGGCGGGCGGCCGTGTCGCACCGGCCGCCGCGCGCGCCCCGGCGGGTGGCCCGGCCGCCGCCGCCGCTCGGCCCGGCGGCGGGCGCGCGGGGCTCGTCTTCACGGCGCTGGCGTCGGTCTTCGTCCTTGCGGCCCTCGCCGGCCTGCCCGCGCACCTCGAGACCCTGCGGCCCGACACGCGCTCGCTCGCGCGGGCCTGGTTCGAGGCCAACGTGCCGGAGGGCTCGTTCGTGGTGAGCGAGCCGTATGGCCCGCCGCTCCGCAGCCCGCTCGCGCTGCAGGCCATGGATCGTGACCTGCTGCCGGCCCTCCAGGCCCGCGGCGACGCACATCGGATCTACCCGACGCTCGAGGTGCCGATGTTCCAGGTGAACCCCGCGCGCTCGGCGGTCTTCTACGATCCCTCGCTCTACCGGATGGCCGACGCCTTCGTCGTCACGGGGGCGGCCCGCGATCGGTATCGCGCCGAGCCCGCCCGGTTCCGGGCCCAACTCGCGCTCTACGACACGCTCGAGGCCTCGTGGGTCAGGTGGCACGAGTTCCCGGCCAACGGCGGGCCCGGGCCGGCGATCGTCGTCTACCGGAATCCCGCGCAGCCCGTGCCGTTCGCCGCGCGCCGCCCGTCGCCGGGTGCGCCGCCGAGACTGCGCGACGGTCCGCCCACCGGGGGCGAGGCCTACTTCTACTACGCCGTCGGCCTCGACTACGAGCTGTTCGGGTTCTTGGCGCCCGCGATGTCGGCCTACCTCGAAGGCATGAAGCACCTCGCCGCCGAGTCGGGCCCCTGGCTCGCCTGCGTCGAGCGCGCCGCGAATCTCCTGGGCAAGGCGGGCCGGCCCGGGGAGGCCGCCGACCTGCTGGAGCGCTCGGCGGCCGCCGCCACGCGGCCCGAGGACGCGGCCCGGCTGCGCGGGCAGCTGGCGCGGCTCCGCGCCGGCACGCGCTAGCTGGAGACGGCGCCCTCTTCTGACGATAATCCGGGTAGTTCTATCTCATCCTTGTCTCGTGCGCAATTCTGTCGTAGAGTAGAGACCAATGAGCGCAGCCCTCGAATCTCTCGTTGAACTAACCGATCCAGCGGCAGTAGCGGCCGAGATCGGTCGAATCAACTCGCTTGTAGGCGGCAGTCCTGAGGTTCCGGCCGAGGCCTGGCAACTTGTTAGTGAAATGGAATCGCGGCTTGAGGGACTCGCTGTCTCGCGGTGGCAGACGATCGATCCCTACTTGCAGGCGGTATTCCTCCGTGGGTACGCGCAGGCGAGCAAGGCGCTGAAGAATCAAGGAGACCCAGACGCGCGGCGCTTGCTTAGGCTTGGACTTGAGCGGATGCGTCACGCTCTCGAGGAGATCGGCCAAGCATCACAGGTTAGCGATGGACTTTCTCCGAAGGAACTTGTGCGCTGGCTTTCAAGGATCGTTCCTGTGCCGCAGCAAGAACTCTCAGATGTCCTTGGTGTTGAGCGTCGAAAGTTCCAGCGATGGCTGAATGAGTCGCCCAAGCCAGAAGGCGATGACGCGCTGCGAGTGGCCGTGGTTGCGCGCATAGTTAATCAGCTGAGGCACTCTTTCACCCCTGTGGGAGTTATCCGGTGGTTCAACCGACCTCGTGCCGAGCTCAAGGGCAAGAAGCCGAAATCTCTCCTCACGCGCGTTGAGGATCTGCCGCGCTTGGTGGGTCTAGCCTCGGCTGTTCGCCACTCCGACGCTACCTGACGCACTGCGGTGACGAGAGAGCTAACAGTGTACCGCGCGGCAAGCTTTGGGTCCCCACTCCGCGTCGAAGCGAGCCGCTCAGCGAATCGTTTCAACCGCCCTGGCGATGCACCCACGCAATACCTTGCCCTCCATCCGCTAGGGCCACTGGCGGAGATGCTTCGGGCCGAAGAT
>VBPB01000093.1 GCA_005893365.1 Candidatus Eiseniibacteriota bacterium | reverse complement strand
ATCACTTCCTCGGCACCGAGGAGCAGTGGGCGTTCGCCACCGCGGCGCTCCAGGATGCGCTCGAGGCGCGCCAGATCCGGTACGAGATCGACGAGGGCGGCGGCGCCTTCTACGCCCCCAAGATCGACGTCAAGCTCCGCGACGCCCTGGGCCGCGAGTGGCAGTGCCCGACCATCCAGGTGGACTTGAACCTGCCCAAGCGCTTCGGCGTCCACTACACCGGGACCGACGGCCAGGACCACGAGGCGGTGATGCTGCACCGGGCGCTGTTCGGCTCGGTCGAGCGCTTCGTCGGCATCTACATCGAGCACACCGGCGGCGAGTTCCCGGTCTGGGTGGCCCCGCTCCAGGTGATGGTCATCCCCGCCAACCCCAAGGCGCTCGACTACGCGGCCGACACCGTGCGGATGCTCAAAGAGGGGGGCGTGCGCGTCGAGGTCGACCTGCGCGACGAGAAGATGGGCGCCAAGATCCGCGACGCCGAGCTGCAGAAGATCCCCTACATGCTGGTGGTCGGCCCGCGCGAGGCCGAGGCCGGCACCGTGGCGCCGCGGCGCAAGGGGGTGGGCCAACTCGAGAGCATGACCCGCCAGGCGTTCCTCGAGCGGGTGCAGCGGGAGTCCCGCGAGCGCAGCTGGTAGCGGCACCCGGCGGCCGCGGGCCCCGTAATCGACGGAACGGCTACCGTCCGTGCCGGGCGATGATCGACACGCCGACCTCGGCCTCGAGCGTGTTCCCCGAGAGGTCGCTCACGCCCAGCGCCGTCGACTCGTGGCGGTAGCCCACGCCGACGTTGACGGAGGCCGAGGCGCCCACCATCAGGCGGATGCCGGCCGCCACGATCGGGGCGATGAGCGTGGTCTGCGTCCCGGGCGAGAGATCGCCCGAGTGCGTCGCCACGCCGACGGCGCCGCGGAAGAACGGGATCACGCGCCCGCGCCCGGCGAGGTTGAGCTGGAGGCCCGCAGTGGCCCCGATCGCGGTGGCGGACTCCGACGACGACCCGGGCGCGCTCACCGCGCGGTGATCCAGCAGCAGCCCGCCGGTCAGCTCGACGCGGTCGGTCACGCCGTAGCCGACCAGGCCGAGGACATCGAGCGTGGTCGTGCTGCCGGCATCGGTGCCGCCGAACGACAGGCTGGCGTGGCTGAACCCGAGCGACGGCGTGAACTCCAGCGTCCCGCGCCCGAACGCGGCGGCGCGCGCCGCGGCGGGGCCGAGCGTGGACGCGGCGACGAGCACGACGAGGATGGCGGCGGACCTTCGCGGCGTCATGGACGGCCTCCTTAAGGGTCGGTGGCGCTCAAGGACCGGCGTTCGGCCGGGCACGCTAGGCCGAGGGCGAGGGGCCGTCAACCCCACAAGGGGCCGTCAACCCCTTGCGTCCCGGGGCCCCGGCGGGTAGATTGCCCCCCGCAGGACAAGCAGAAGCCTCCGCTTCTCACCCCCGCGGGCTCCATTCGCCCCGCTCAAGGGTCCCAAGGACCGACGGCCCGTGGCCGTCGTCCCACGACGACCGGCCCCACGCCGGGCGGAGGCCCTGTTTGATCGGAGCCCCGCCCGGCGTTTCGCGTTCCGTCCCAAGCGCGAGCCCCACGGGCGGTCGGAACCGTCTCCCGTCTGGAGGTGACTGCCATTTCGGTGACCAAGGCACCTGAAGTCCGCGTCAACGAGCGCATCCGCGTCCCGCAGGTCCGCGTGATCGCGGACGACGGCGAGCAGGCCGGCGTCCTCACGGTCCGCGAGGCGCTCGCCCTCGCGCAATCCCGGGGCCTCGATCTGGTCGAGGTCTCGCCGACGGCGCGACCGCCGGTCTGCCGGATCATGGACTACGGCAAGTTCAAGTACGAGCAGAACCGCCGGGCCCGCAAGGCGCGCAAGAAGCAGCACGTGACGCACGTCAAAGAGATCAAGATGCGGCCGAAGATCGACGAGCACGACTACGGATTCAAGATGGACCACGCGCGCCAGTTCCTGACGGCGCGCGACAAGGTGAAGTTCACGATCACCTTCCGCGGGCGCGAGATGGCCCATCCGGAGCACGGCCACAAGCTCATCCAGCGGATCATCGCCGAGCTGGTGGAGCAGGCGAGCGTCGAGACGCCGGCCCGGGCCGAGGGACGCATGCTCACCATGGTGCTGATGCCGAAGCCGCCCAAGGGGGGCGTGAAGGTCGAAGCGAAGGAGACCGCCGGCGAAGCCGCGCACTAGGGCCCAAGGCCCCGCGTGCCGGCGCGACCGGCGAGAGGAGACACACTCGATGCCCAAGATGAAGACCAACCGTGCCGCCGCCAAGCGATTCAAGCTGTCCGGCTCGGGCAAGGCGGTGCGATTCTCGGCCGGCAAGCGTCACGGGATGATCGGCAAGCGCCGCTCCCGCAAGCGCCGCCTGCTCGGCTCGTCGGTGGTCGACCCCGTCGACCAGGCCCGCATGCAGCGGATGCTCGGCCAGCGCTAACCCAGACCGGACCCCCCCGAACCCCGCGGCGCCGCGCGTCGGCCAGCCCCGGGCGAGGAGATCTCAAGTCATGCCACGCACCAAGACCGTCGTCCCCGGGCGTGCCCGGCGGCGCAAGATCCTCAAGGCCGCCAAGGGCAACTACAGCGGTCGCCGCAAGCTCTACAAGAGCGCCCTCCAGACCGTGCAGCGCGGCGGTCAGTACGCCTTCGAGCACCGGCGCACGCGCAAGCGGGACTTCCGGCGGCTGTGGATCACCCGCATCAACGCGGCCGCGCGCATCAACGGCCTCTCGTACAGCACGTTGATCGCCGGCCTCAAGCGCGCGAACATCGAGGTGAACCGGAAACTGCTCGCCGACCTCGCGGTCCGCGACGCGGGGGCGTTCGCCCGGCTGGCCCAAGCGGCGAAGGCGACCAAGGCGGCGGTGGCGTAGCGGCCGTGACCGCGACCCCGCTCGCGAAGGACGACCTGCCGGCGGACTGGGACCAGGGCGATCCGGAGACGCTGGGCGCCGAGCACGCCTCCCGGCTCGCCGAGCTCGAGGCGGGCGGGTCGGGCTGGGCGGGCTTCTACGAACGCGCCGCGCGCGGCCTCGCCGCGGCCCCCGACCTCGCCGCCCTCAAGGAGCGGCACACCCGGCTGCTCGGCCGCGAGCGCGGCATCGTCACCGGCCGCCTCGCGACCCTGGGCGACCTGACGGCCGCCGAGCGCAAGACCACCGGCCGGGCGCTCAACCTCATCAAGCGCTGGCTCACCGAGCTGGAAGGGGAGCGGCGCGGCGCCCTGGAGCGGGCGCTCGAGGCGCGGTCCGCCTCGGGCTTCGACGTGACGCTCCCCGGGCGGCGCCCCTGGATCGGCCACCGCCACGTGCTCGGCCAGATCCAGGACGAGCTGCTCGACCTCTTCCACGGACTCGGCTACTCGGTCTACTCGAGCCCCGAGGTCGAGGAGGAGGCGTACAACTTCGCCAAGCTCAACTTCCCGCCCGATCATCCCGCGCGCGACGCACATGACACCTACTGGGTGGAGGGCGGGCACCTGCTGCGCACCCACACCTCGCCGGGCTGGGTGCGGGCGATGGAGGAGCTTAGGCCGCCGCTCAAGCTGGTGTTCCCGGGACGCGTCTACCGCGCCGAGCAGGTGGACGCCAGCCACATGGACCAGTTCCACCAGATCGACGGGCTGTGCGTGGACCGCGACGTGAGCATGGCCGACCTCAAGGGGACGCTCAACATGTTCGCGCGCTCCATCCTCGGGCGCGAGGTCAAGACGCGCCTGATCCCCATCTACTTCCCGTTCGTCGAGCCCGGCGCCCAGCTGGACGTGGCCTGCGCGATCTGCGACGGCACCGGCCGCATCACCGAGGGCGCTACCGCCGGCCGCTGCCCGGTATGCAAGGGCGCCGGCTGGAGCGAGCTGCTCGGCGCCGGCATGGTGCATCCCCACGTGCTGCGCGCGGTGGGCTACGACCCGGAGCAGGTGACCGGGTTCGCGTTCGGCATGGGACTCGAGCGCATCGCCATGGCCCGCCACGGCATCCCCGAGATCCGGCTGTTCCTCGAGAACGACCTGCGCTTCCTCGAGCAGTTCTAGGCGCGGATGAAGCGATTCCTGGCGGGCCTGGCGGCGGTGGTGGCGATCGCGGCGGTCGTGTTCCTGGTGCCGACCATCTGGTTCAAGCCGTGGTCGATCGACCACTTATACGCGCGCGTGTTCCTCCGCTATGCCCTGCGCCACCCCGAGCTGCTCACCCAGCTCGGGATGCTGGACGGGACCCCGCTCGACCACTACAGCGACAAGCTCGACGACTACTCGGTCGCGGCCCAAGAGGCGGACTCGCGCTTCGCCGAGCGCCAGCTCGCGATCCTCCGCAGCTACGACCGGTCGCACATGGACGCGCACCAGCGGCTCTCGTGCCAGGTGCTGGAGTGGTTCCTCGCCGACCAGGTCGAGGGCCGCCCCTTCCGGTTCCACGACTATCCGGTCAACCAGCTCTTCGGCGTCCAGAGCGGCCTGCCCGACTTCATGATCAACCAGCACCCGCTCAAGCGCCCCGGCGATGCCGAGCACTACGTCCAGCGCGTGGGGCGCTTCGGCGTCGCCATCGACCAGGTCATCGAGGGCCTGCGCCTGCGCGAGCGGCAGCAGGTCATCCCGCCGCGCTTCGTGCTGGACGAGGTGCTGGCGGAGATGCGCGGCTTCACCCGCAAGCCGGCCACCGAGAACCCGCTCTATGCCCACTTCGCCACCGGGGCCGCCGCGATCGCGATGCTCGATTCGACCCGGCGCGTGGCACTCGCCGGCCGGCTCGCCGGCGAGATCGAGCACACGGTGTATCCCGCCTACGGGCGCCTGATCGCCGCCTGCGTCCACCTCCGGACGCTGGCCACCGACGACGACGGCGTCTGGAAGCTCCCGCAGGGCGACGCGTTCTACGCCCACTGCCTCAAGAGCCGCACCACCACCGACCTGTCGGCGGACACGCTCCATGCCGTCGGGCTGGGCGAGGTGGACCGGATCCAGGCCGAGATGAAGGCCATCCTCGCGGCACAGGGCTATCCGACCGGCGATCTGGCGGCGACCATGAACCGGATCCACGCCGAGCCGCGATTCCACTACCCGAGCGGCGACTCCGCGCGCAGCCGGCTGCTGGCCGACTACCGGCACATCATCGACGACGCGGACCGGCGGGTCGGCGCGCTGTTCGACCTGCGCCCGCGGGCCGGGGTCGAGGTGCGGCGCGTGCCGGCCTTCAAGGAGGCCACGGCCCCGGGCGGCTACTACAACGCCCCGGCGATGGGGGGCGGGCGACCCGGGACGTTCTTCGCGAACCTGCGCGACCCGGCCGAGACCGCCACCTACACGATGCGCACGCTCGCCTACCACGAGGCGATCCCGGGACACCACTTCCAGATCAGCATCGCCCAGGAGCTCAAGGGCGTGCCGTTCTTCCGCAAGATCATCCCGTTCACCGCCTACGTCGAGGGCTGGGGGCTCTACGCCGAGCACCTGGCGCTCGAGCACGGCTTCCACCCGACGCCCTACGATTCGCTCGGGGCGCTCCAGTCGGAGCTGTTCCGCGCGGTGCGGCTGGTGGTCGACACCGGCATCCACCACGACCGCTGGACCCGCCAGCAGGCGATCGACTATATGATCGCCCAGACCGGCATGCCCAAGGCGTCGGTGGTCACCGAGGTCGAGCGCTACATCGTCTCCCCCGGCCAGGCCTGCGCCTACAAGGTGGGGGAGCTCGAGATCCTGGCCCTGCGCCAGCGCGCCATGGACCGCCTGGGGCCGCGCTTCGACCTCAAGAAGTTCCACGACGTCGTGCTGTCCAACGGCGCGCTGCCGCTCGCCCTGCTCGATCAGGTCGTGGATGCCTGGATCGACGACGAGCGGCGCGCGGCCGACGTCCGTGCCAGAGGCTAGGGACCGTCCATGAAGCTGCCGATCTCGTGGCTGCGCGAGTGGGTGGAGTTGGGCGCGTCGGAGACCGCGGTCGCCGACGCGCTCACCCGCCGCGGGTTCTACGTCGAGGGGATCGAGACCTTGGGCGGCGCGTATCCCGGCGTGGTGGTGGCGCGGGTGCTCGAGGTGTCCCGCCACCCGAACGCCGACCGCCTGTCGCTGTGCCGCGTCGACGGCGGCGCGGGCGAGCTGCGCGTGGTGTGTGGCGCCCCCAACGTCCGCGCCGGGATGGTGGTGCCGCTGGCGACCATCGGCGCCACGCTGCCGGGCGGGCTGGTGATCAAGAAGAGCAAAATCCGCGGCGAGGAGAGCCAGGGCATGCTGTGCTCGGCCCGCGAGCTCGGGCTCTCCGAGGACCACGAGGGGATCGTCGACCTGGAGCGGACGTTCGGCGCCGGGGAGGGCGGAGAGGCGGTGGCGCTGCCCGCCTCCGGCACGCCGCTCGCGGCACTGGTTGGGACCCCCGAGGTCGTGCTCGAGGTCGAGGTGCCCTTCAACCGCCCGGACGGGCTCGGCATCGTGGGCCTGGCGCGCGAGGTGAAGGCCGCCCTGGGCGGCCGCTGGACCACGGCGGCGCGCGACCGGCTCGCCGCGCAGGCGGCCGCGCGCGGCGACTTCGATCTGACGCTGGAGGACGCCGAGGGCTGCCCGCGCTACCTCGCGCAGGCGGTCGAGGGTGTGCGGATCGGCCCCTCGCCGCGCTGGCTCAGGCGCCGGCTGGACGGCGTGGGCCAGCGCTCCATCAACAACGTCGTCGATCTCACCAACCTGGTGCTGTTCGAGTTCGGCCAGCCGCTCCACGCCTTCGACCTGGCGAAGCTGGCCGGCCCCGCGATCCTTGTGCGGCGCGCCCGCGCGGGCGAGCGAATCGTGACCCTGGACGGCAAGGAGCGGGCGCTCGACCCCGAGGTGCTGGTCATCGCCGATCGCGAGCGGCCGGTCGCCCTGGCCGGCGTCATGGGCGGGGCGGAGAGCGAGGTCACGGCCACGACCACCGCGTTGCTGCTCGAGTGCGCGTGGTTCGACCCGCGGCGCGTGCGCCGCGGCGCCCGCTCGCTCGAGCTTTCGACCGAGGCGTCCAAGCGCTACGAGCGCGGCGTGGACCCGGAGATCGGGCCCGCTGCGACCGCGCGCTTCCTCGAGCTCCTGGCCCGGGTCTCGCCCGGCGCCCGGCCGGCCGCGGGCCGCGAACGGCGCGCGGGCGAGGCGGCGGTGCGCACGCTGACGCTCAGGACCGCGCGGGTGGCGCGCCTGATCGGGGTGGCGATCGGCGCCGAGGAATCGGCGCGGCATCTGGCGGCGATGGACTTCGCGGTCACGGCCGGGGATCCCCTCACCGTCGCCGTCCCCTCGTGGCGGCCCGACGTGACGCTCGAGGACGATCTGGTCGAGGAGGTCGCCCGCGCGCGCGGCTACGACCAGATCCCCGAGGCGCCGCCCGCGGGCCGTGGCGTCCACGCCGTGCGCTCGGAGCGCGAGCGGCGAGTCGCGCGCGCGCGCGGCGCGATGCTGGCGCGGGGCCTGAGCGAGGCCTGGACCTCGAGCATGGTCTCGGAGCGCGAGGCGCTCGCGACCGCGGCCCTGCTCGGCGACGCGGCACCCGCGCTGGTGCGGCTCACGAACCCGATGAGCCGCGAGAGCCAGGTGATGCGGCCCAATCCGGTGGCGGGGCTGCTCCGCGCGTGCGCTCACAACCTGAGGCAGGGGGCTCAGGCCGTGCGGCTCTTCGAGGTGGGGGCGGGGTTCCGCGCGCGCGGCGCGGGCGAGCTGCCGCTCGAGCGCCTCATGCTGGCCGCGATCGCCTCGGGGCCGGCGCACGCGCATGCACACAGCGATGAGACCCTCAAAGCCACCGACTCGGCGCTCCAGCCGCTCGACCTGTTCGGCGCCAAGGGGCTCTGGGAGGCCTGGCTCGAGGAGATGCGCGTTGACACACCGGGATGGCGGGCCTATGCTGCGGCGGGTTGGAAACCCGGTGCGAGCGCAGAAGTTGCGAGCGTCACTTCGCACATCGGATGGGCGGGCTCCCTGAGCCAGCCGCTGCTGCGTGGCTGGGACATCGAGGTCCCGGTGCACCTCTTCGTGGTGCTCTTGGACGCGCTGTCCCAGGACGCCGCGGGCCGGCCGCGGGCGACCCTCCCGGGGCGGTTCCCGCCGGTGCGTCGCGATCTCGCCTTCTTCGTGCCCGTGGCCGTCACCCATGCCGCCCTGGTCGCGGCACTGCGCGGTGCGGCGGGGGAGTGGCTGGCGTCGCTCGAGCTGTTCGACGTCTACGCCGGCACCGGGACCCCCGAGGGTATGAAGAGTCTGGCGTTCGCGCTCCGATTCCAGCACCCTGAGCGGACGTTGACGGAAGACGAGATCCTGAAGGTCCAGGAACGCATGACGATCGCCGCCGCGCGGGAGTGCGGCGCGCAACTGAGAGAGCGATGAACGACACGACGACGATGAGCACCGACCTCGACCTCCTGGCCGAGCGCGTGGAGAAGGCGGCGGCGCTGATCCAGCACATGCGCGACGACCGGCAGCGCGTGGAGCGCGAGCGCGACGAGCTGGCGCGCCGGCTGGCGGACAGCGAGCAGAAGCTCCAGGGCCAGGACGTGGCGAGCCTGCTCGCCGAGGTTCAGACGCTGCGCAAGGAGCAGCGCGAGTGGCAGGGCGAGCGACGCGAGGTGGCGAGTCGGATCGAGGCGCTGGTCAAGAAGCTGGAGCGACTCGAAGCGTGAGGTCGCGCCGCACGGGCCTGGCCCGGCGCGGCGCAGGTGATGACCCGTGCGGGTGGGTCTTGGATCCCCCGCACGGCCCGGAGTCCCGGGACGGTCCCGCCAAGCGGGGGATCGGCGCGGGAAAGACGCTCCGCCCGCCTTCGGGCGGCCGGAGCACGACGCAACCATGACGCAGGGAGTTTGCGGCGGGGCGGGAGCGTGATGGACACCAAGAACGTGGTCCAGGTGCAGATCTTCGGCCATAGCTACACCATCCGCGGCGAGGCCGATCAGGAGTACATCCTCGGGGTCGCCGCCTACGTGGACCGCAAGATGCGCGAGATCACCGAGAAGCTGCCAGTGGCCTCGCTCTCCAAGGTGGCCATCCTGGCATCGCTCAACATCGCCGATGAGCTGTTCAAGGAACGCGCGCAGCGGGACGCCCAGCAGCAGGCGCTGGGCACCCGGGCGGCGCGTCTCAACGCGGTCCTGGGCGAGTTGCTGGAGGAACGCGCGCCCAGGTGAGCGGGCGAGGTGCGCCCGCGTTCCGTCGTGGATTCCCTGCCGTGCTCGTGATGCATCAACCGTTCTTGAACCATTAAGCACGTTCAAGGGGGCGCGGGTGGCCGGCGACGTCGCGCCGGGGGCGGTCTGCCCCGGAGGACCGACCCGGTCGAAGCGCTCCCACCTGGATCTCCAGGTCTCAAGAACGCCAATGCACACGGCATTTCGGCGGGGATCATCTCCCCGCGTGTGCCCCGGCCGGCGCCGGCGCGCGACGCGCGCCCGTGCCGGGACCGGGGTACGGGAGACCGGTGATGACCATCGTGATGTGGATCGGCGGCATCGTCCTCGGTGCCGTCGTCTCGTTCTGGGTCGGCTGGCTGCTGCGCACGCGCCTCGCCATCACCCGGCTCGGGGACGCCGAGCGCCAGGCGCAGGTGGTGATGGAGGACGCCCGCCGCGAGGCCGAGGCGCTCAAGCGCTCCGCCGTGCTCGAGGGCAAGGAGGAGGCGCTCAAGCTGCGCCAGCAGCTGGAGCGTGAGAACCAGACGGCGCGCAACGCGCAGCTCGCCATCGAGCGTGCGTTCCAGGAGAAGGAAGCCGCCTTCAACCGCCGCGTCGAGCTGATCGAGAAGAAGGAGCGCGACCTCAAGCGCACCGACCAGGAGGTCGCCCAGCGCGAGACCGCGGACGCCCAGCGCAACCGGCAGCTCGACGCGCTGATGCAGGAGCAGTCGGCCCGGCTCGAGCGCGTGGCGGGGATGAGCGTCGAGGAGGCGCGCGCCCAGCTGCTGTCCAGCATCGAGAGCGAGGCCCGCGCCGAGGGCTCGCGCCGGGTGCAGGAGATCCGCGAGGCCGCCCAGCGCAGCGGCGAGCGCGAGGCGCGCAAGATCATCACGCTGGCGATCCAGCGCTACGCCGGCGACCAGGTGTCGGAGTCCTCGGTCTCGGTGGTCCACCTGCCGAGCGACGACATGAAGGGCCGCATCATCGGCCGCGAAGGCCGCAACATCCGCTCGTTCGAGACCATCACCGGCGTCGACGTCATCATCGACGACACCCCCGAGGCGGTGATCCTGTCGGGGTTCGACCCGGTGCGCCGCGAGATCGCGCGGCAAGGTCGTCGCCAAGGTCAAGGGCGAGGTCGAGACGCGCATCCGCGAGATGGGCGAGATGGCCTGCCTCGAGATCGGCATCCACGGCATCCACCCCGAGCTGCAGCAGCTGCTGGGCCGGCTCCACTACCGCACCTCGTACGGGCAGAACATCCTGCGCCACTCGGTCGAGGTCGCCCACCTGGCGGGCATGATGGCGGCCGAGATCGGCATGGACCAGAAGATGGCCAAGCGCGGCGGGCTGCTGCACGATATCGGCAAGGCCATCGACCACGACCAGGAGGGGACCCACCCGGCGCTGGGCATGGAGGTGGCGACGCGCTACGGCGAGCCCCAGCCGGTGCTGGAGTGCATCGGCTACCATCACGACGACTACGCGGGTGGGAGCCTGTGGCCGGTGCTGATCTCGGCGGCCGATGCCATATCGGGGGCGCGGCCCGGCGCGCGGCGCGAGAGCCTCGAGATCTACATCAAGCGCCTGGAGGCCTTGGAGCGCATCGCCTCCACCTTCCCGGGGGTCGAGAAGTCCTACGCCATCCAGGCCGGCCGCGAGATCCGCATCATGGTCGAGCACTCGCGGGTGGACGACGCCCGGGCGCACGACCTGGCGGGCGAGATCGCCCGGCGCATCGAGAAGGAGCTGCAGTACCCGGGACAGATCCGCGTGACCGTGATCCGCGAGACGCGGGCCGTGGACTACGCCAAGTAACCCCGCGGGGCCCAGGACCGTGCTCAACATCCTCTTCATCGCCGACGTCATCGGAGCGCCGGGCCGCGACGTGGTGCAGGCGCTTCTGCCCGAGCTCAAGCGCCGCCACGCCCTCGACCTGGTGGTGTGCAACGGCGAGAACGCCGCGGGCGGCTTCGGCCTCACCCGCGACTCGGCGGGCGGGTTGTTCGCGGCCGGCATCGACGTCCTGACCGGCGGCAACCACATCTGGGACCGCAAGGAGAGCCTGGGCTACCTGCGCGAGGAGCCCCGCCTGGTGCGCCCCGCCAACCTGCCGCCGGGCACGCCGGGGGAGGGCTGGCGCATCGTCCGCGCCGCCGACGGCACGGCGGTCGGCATCATCAACCTGCTCGGCCGCGTGTTCATGAAGGAGGCCGACGACCCGTTCCGCACCGTGGAGGCCGCCCTCGAGGCGATGCGCGGCAAGGCCCGCGTGGTGGTGGTGGACATCCACGCCGAGACCACGGCCGAGAAGATCGCGCTCGGCTGGTATCTCGACGGCCGGGTGAGCCTGGTGGTCGGCACCCACACCCACGTCCAGACCGCCGACGAGCGCGTGCTGCCCCGCGGGACCGCGTTCATCTGCGACGCCGGGATGACCGGCGGGTTCGAGTCGGTGATCGGCATGGACCGCGAGGCGGCGCTGCGGCGCTTCCTGACCTCGATGCCCGAGCGCCTGACGCCGGCGAGCGGCGATCTGAGATTCAACGGCGTGGTGGTGCGGGTGGACCCCGCCACCGGCCGGGCGGAGTCGATCGAGCGCCTCCACATCCCCTGCACGCCCAAGACCGCGACCACGGTGCGGCTCCTGCCGGGCGACGAGCCGGCGGCGGCGGTGCGCGCGGCGGCGCGGGTCCGGGTCGCGGAGCTGCGTGGTACCGGCGTGGTGCCCACCCTGGCGCTGGTCTCGGTGGGCGAGGACGCGGCCTCGCAGCTCTATCTGCGCCGCAAGGTCGAGGCCTGCGCCGAGGTCGGCATCGAGGTCAAGCGCGTCGCCCTGACCGCCGGAGCCGACACCGGGACGGTGGTCGAGCGGGTGCGCGCGCTGGGGGCGAGCCGCGACGTCCACGGCATCCTGATCCAGCTGCCGCTGCCGGCGCCGGCCGATGCGCAGGCC
This sequence comes from Candidatus Eiseniibacteriota bacterium, assembly GCA_005893365.1. GTDB lineage: Bacteria > Eisenbacteria > RBG-16-71-46 > RBG-16-71-46 > RBG-16-71-46 > WS-11. Next base: position 3,998 of record VBPB01000093.1, on the reverse strand, counting down.
GCGATCGCCGCGCTCCCGCCCGAGAAGGACGTCGACGGGTTCCACCCGGTCAACGCCGGACGGCTCGCCGCGGGGGTGCCGGGATTCGTGCCGTGCACGCCGCGCGGCATCCTCCACCTGCTGCGTTACTACGAGATCCCGCTCGCCGGGCGCCACGCGGTGGTGCTGGGGCGGAGCGCCATCGTCGGCCGTCCGCTCGCGTCGCTGCTCTCCGGCAAGGGCACCGACATGACCGTGACCGTGGGCCACAGCGCCAGCGGCCCGGGCCTGCGCGAGCTGGCACGGCAGGCCGATCTATTGGTCGCCGCCATCGGCCGGCCCGAGTTCGTGACCGCCGACTGGATCAAGCCCGGCGCCACGGTCGTCGACGTCGGCATCCACTCGCTCCCGAGTCCGCGCAACGACCGGCGCAAGCTGGTGGGCGACGTGGAGGCCGCATCGGCGTCGAAGGTGGCCGGGGCCCTGACCCCGGTGCCGGGCGGCGTGGGCCCGATGACGGTGGCGATGGTGGTGGCGAACACCGTGCTGGCCGCCGAGGGCCAGCTCGCGAGCACCCGCGTGTGAGGTCGCCTCCCCGCCGCACCCACCCCGCCCAGGAGGGACCGGCCATGCTGATCCAGCGCATCCTCGAGCCCGCGCCCGGCACCGCCTCGCGGCTGGTCGGGCTCTTCCTCTGGCAGCTCGACGACCAGTCGCGCCGCCTGACCGAGGACACCCGTAGCGCCACCGCCCAAGAGCTGGCCTGGCAGCCGGCCCCGGGGATGAACACGATCGGCATGCTGCTGGCCCACATCGCGGCGGTCGAGGTGGGCTGGATCCGCGCTTCGGTGCTCGGCCGGGATCGCGATTCGGGCGCGGTGCTGGGGATCACCAAGCGTGAGATCGGGATGCCGCTGGCGCCGGACGGGGTGCCGGCGGCGGCCCTGGCCGGCAAGTCGCTCGCCTACTTCCACGGCCTGCTCACCTGCGCGCGGGCCTTCACCCGCGAGGCGGTCGCGGGGCTCGCCGACCAGGACTTGGAGCGCCGCTTCCGCACGCCCGCCTCGTGGCAGGCCGAGGGCGGGGAGTTCGAGGGCACGATCGGCTGGGCGCTCTACCACAACCTCGAGCACGAGGCCGGCCACTACGGCCAGATCAACCTGCTGCGGCACGAGTACCGCTGCCGCCCCCGGGCGGGAGCCTGACCGTGTCGCCGTGGCGACCGTTCCGGCCCCCGAGACCGTGCTCTCGGTCTCGGCCCTCACGCGCCTCATCAAGGAGACGCTGGGCGATGCGTTCCCGGCGGTGTGGGTCAAGGGCGAGCTCTCGGGCTTCAAGCGCTCCGACCGCGGCCACCTCTACTTCTCCATGAAGGAGGGCACGAACGCCCTCATCGACTGCGTGATGTGGAAGACGACCGCGGCCCGCCTCGGCTTCGAGCCCCGCGACGGCACCGAAGTCGAGGCGTTCGGGGCCATCACGGTCTACGAGCCGCGCGGCCGCTACCAGCTGGTCGCGGAGACCCTGCGCCCCGGCGGGCTGGGAGCCCTCCTGCTGGCGCTCGAGGAGCTCAAGCGCCGCCTCCAAGCCGAGGGCCTGTTCGACCCGGCGCGCAAGCGGCCGCTGCCGCGCTACCCGATGCGGATCGGGCTCGTGACCTCGCCGGTCGGGGCCGCGGTGCGCGACCTGGTCAAGGTGCTGCGCGCGCGCTGGCCCTCGATCGGCATCGTGCTGGCCCCGGTCCGGGTCCAGGGCCAGGGTGCCGCCGAGGAGATCGCCGCCGCCATCGCCGCCTTCAACCATTACCTGAAGGTCGACCTGCTGATCGTCGGCCGCGGGGGCGGCTCGCTCGAGGACCTCTGGGCCTTCAACGAGGAGATCGTGGCGCGGGCGATCGCCGCCTCGAGGCTGCCGGTCATCTCGGCGGTGGGCCACGAGGTGGACTGGACGCTCGCCGACTGGACCGCCGACGTCCGTGCCGCCACCCCGTCCAACGCCGCCGAGCTGGCGGTGCGCGACCACGCCGAGGTCCGCCGCAGTGTGGCCGCCCTGCGCGAGCGCGGCGCCCGCGCGCTCAGGGCCGGGCTCGAGACGCGGCGTGTCCGGCTGCGCCTGGGCTACTGGCAGCAGCGCGTCGACGACCTGCTCGAGCGGTTGAGCCTGCGGGTGCGCGACGCGCTCGCCGCCGCGCGCGACCGGCTCGCGGCCGTCGGCGGCCGCTACGGATTGCGCGAGTGGCCGCGCGTGCTCGCCCTGCGGCGCGAGGAGGCGCGGATGGCCGCCGCGCGCCTGACCGCCGCGGCCGTGGACGGCATGCACGCGCGCCGGCTCCGCCTCACCGGCTACGAGGACCGGCTGCGGGCGCTGGCGCCGATGCGGGTGATGGAACGCGGATATTGCCTTGTGCGGCGGCGCGACGGTACTCTGCTCCGGGTCGCCGACGAGGTGGCGGTGGGCGATGCCATCACGGTCGAGTTCGCGCGCGGCCAGGCCGACGCGCGGGTCGAAGCGGTGCACCCGGAGGACGGACATGGCCGTGAGTAAGAAGCCTGCGGCGGCCGCCGCAGCCGCCGCCCCGCCCGACCAGGACGCGCCGAGCTTCGAGCAGGCGCTCGAGCGACTCGAGACCATCGTCGAGGAGCTGGAGGGGGGCGCCCTGTCGCTCGAGGAGTCGCTGGCCCGGTACGAAGAGGGCATCCGGCTCTCGCGCCGGCTGACCCAGACCCTCGACCAGGCGGAGAAGCGCATCGAGCGCCTGGTGGAAGAGGAGGGCCAGGCGCCGACCACGCGCCCGCTCGACCTCGAGGTCGAGAAGGACGCGCGCCCCGGCGCCGAGGGCCAGCTCCCGTTTTGAGCCCGGCGCTCCCGGCGGCGACGGCCTGGCTCGCGGGCCGCGGGCCCCTGGTCACCCGCATGCGCGGCTTCGAGCGGTATCTCGGCCGCGCGCTCCCGGCCGCCGGCGCCCCGCCCGGGAAGCTCCACGCCGCGATGCGCTACGCGGTCCTGGGCCCCGGCAAGCGACTGCGCCCACTCCTGGTCCTGACCGCGTGCGAGGCGGTGGGCGGCCCGTGGCAACGGGCGCTGCCGGCGGCGGCCGCGGTCGAGCTGGTCCATGCGTTCTCGCTGGTGCACGACGACCTGCCGGCGATGGACGACGACGACTTCCGCCGCGGCCGGCCCACCACCCATCGCCGCTTCGGCGAGGCACTCGGGCTCCTGGCCGGTGACGCGCTGCTGGCGCTGGCCTTCGAGGTGCTGGTCGACCTGGGCGAGCGCGGCATGCCGCCCGCGGGGGTGGCGCGCGCGGTGCGCGTGCTCGCCGAGGCGGCGGGCAGCCGCGTGCTGGTCGGCGGCCAGGTGCTCGATCTGATGGGCGAGGGTCCCCGGCGCATGAACGGTCGCGCGGTGCGCGAGATCCACCTGCGCAAGACCGGCGGCCTGATCAGTGCCGCCCTGGTGCTGGGCGGCCTCGCCGGCGGCGCCCCGGCGGCGCGGCTCCGGGACCTGGCGAGCATCGGGCTCGAGCTGGGCTTCGCCTTCCAGATCGGGCAAGCGCGCGGGCACCGACGCCGCCCGCGCCAAGGCCACCTACCCGCGGGCGGTCGGCGAGGCGCAGGCGCGCGACGAAGCCGACCGTCTGCTCGAGAGCGCGGCCCATGGGGCCTCGCGGCTCGGCCCCAGGGCCCGGCATCTCGGGCAGCTCATCCTCGCGGTCGCGGAGCGCGACCGCTGATCCACGAAGGGAGGGGGGACACCACGGAAGCGTTCTGGTTCGCGCTGGCGATCGGATTCCTGATCCAGGGCTACAAGGGCTTCAGCGACTTCGTGCACACGAGGCACTGGAATCTGCGGCGCTTCGTGGAGACCGGCGGCATGCCCAGCTCGCATGCGGCCTCGGTGTCCTCGCTCTCGACCATGGTGGGACTCCACGACGGGTTTCGCTCGTCGCTGTTCGCGGTGACGCTATTCTTCAGCCTGATCGTCATGTATGATGCGGCGGGTCTCCGGCGTGCCGCCGG
>VBPB01000354.1:3066-5417 GCA_005893365.1 Candidatus Eiseniibacteriota bacterium | reverse complement strand
CTCGTTCATCAGCCGGCCGGTCATCTTGGGGAACCAGTAGTAGAGCCCCGAGAAGATCCCCAGGATCGAGCCGCCGAACAGCACGTAGTGGATGTGCGCGACCACGAAGTAGGTGTCGCTCTGCTGCAGGTCGGCGGGCGGCGAGGCGTGCATGAAGCCGGACAGCCCGCCCATGATGAACATGGCGATGAACCCGATCGAGAACAGCATGGCGGTCTTCATCTCGATGCGGCCGCCCCACATGGTGGCGATCCAGTTGAAGATCTTCACGCCGGTCGGGATGGCAATCAGCATGGTGGTGAGGGCGAAGAACGAGTCGGCGATCGGCCCCAGCCCCACCGCGAACATGTGGTGGCTCCACACGCCCCAACCCATGAAGCCGATGAAGATCCCCGAGTACACCACCACCGGATAGCCGAACAGCGGCTTGCGCGAGAAGGTCGGCAGCACCTCGGAGACGATCCCCATCGCCGGCAGGATCAGGATGTAGACCTCGGGGTGGCCGAACAGCCAGAACAGGTGCTGCCAGAGCACCGGGTCGGCGCCCATCGCCGGCGCGTAGAAGTTGGTGCCGGTGAGCCGGTCGAAGAGCAGGAACACCAGCGCCACGGTGATGACCGGGAACGCGAAGATGATCAGGAACGAGGTGACCAGCGTCATCCACACGAACACCGGCATGCGCATCAGCTTGAGGCCGGGGGCGCGCATGTTGACGATGGTGATGATGAAGTTGAAGCCCGCCGCCAGCGAGGCGATGCCGAGGATCTGCAGGCCGACCGCCCAGAAGTCCACGCCGTGCCCGGGCGAGTACTGGGACGAGGTCAGGTTCGAGTAGCCGAACCAGCCGGTGTCGGGCGCCCCGCCCAGGAAGAAGCTCAGGTTGATGAACAGGGCGCCGAACAGGAACACCCAGTAGCTGAACGCGTTGAGCCGCGGGAAGGCCACGTCGCGCGCGCCGATCATCAGCGGGATCAAGAAGTTGAAGAAGCTCGCCGAGAGCGGCATGACGGCGAGGAAGATCATCGTCGTCCCGTGCATGGTGAAGAGCTGATTGAAGACGTCGGGACTGACGAAGGTGTTCTCGGGTTTGGCGAGCTGGATGCGCATCATCGTCGCCTCGAGCCCGCCGATCAGGAAGAAGATGAAGGCGGTCACGCCGTAGAGCGCACCGATGCGCTTGTGATCGACCGTCGTGACCCAGCTCCAGAATCCGGTGGCGGATTCGGCGGGGACGGCGATCGCGGGTGCGGTGGTCGTGGCCATGGGGCTCAAGGGTCCTCGTGGTCGCCGCGCTTACTTCAGGGCCTGGAGGTACGCCACCAGGGCGGCGATCTGGTCGGGGTTCAGGTTGAGATTGAGCATGGTCGCGCCCGGCTTGCTCGCCTGGGGGTTCTCGATCCACTTCGCCAGGTGCGGAGCGTCATTGGGGAAGATGGCCCCGGCGAACGAGGTGCGCGACGCCACGTGGGTCAGGTTGGGCCCGATGATGCCGGGCGAGACGCCCTGGATGGTGTGGCAGGCGACGCACCCCACCTCCAGGAACACCTGCTTGCCCTTGCCGGCGAGCGACGTGCTGTCGGGCTCGACCGGCGGCGCCTGCTGGGCCGCGGTCCAGGCCGCGAACTCCGCGGGCGTCTGCACGAACAGCTTCATGCGCATGTTGGCGTGCGAGGCGCCGCAGAACTCGGCGCACTGCCCCGGGAACTCGCCCACGCTGTCGGGCGTGAACCACAGGTGGTTCACGCGCGCCGGCACCACGTCGCGCTTGCCGGCGACGGCGGGGATCCAGAAGCTGTGGATGACGTCACCGGTCTCGAGCGAGAGCGACACCGTGCGGCCGACCGGCACGTGCAGCTCGCTCCCGGTGGTGATGCCGAACTCGGGGTACTGGAACTCCCACCACCACTGGTGCCCCACCACCTTGACCTCGAGCGCGCCGGGGGGCGCCTTCCCCTGGGTCTTGAAGATGGTGAGCACGGTCGGCACGGCCACGAACGCCAGGATGAGGGCCGGGGCGATGGTCCAGGCCACCTCGAGCACGGTGTTGCCGTGGACCGGCTTGGGGTCCGGGGCCCCGGGACGGGAGCGGAAGCGGACCACCGTCACGATCAGGGCGCCCTCGACCAGCACGAAGATGACCACCACCCAGAACATCTGCGTCTCGAGCAGTCGCTGGATGGCCTGCGCGTAGTCGGATTGGGGATGGAGCGTGGTCTGCGGGTACTCGCGATAGCCGCACGCGCCGCACGCGAGCGCCATGAGCGTCACCAGCGCGCCCGCGGCGCGGGACCACGTCAACCCCTTGAGCTTTCGAACCGCCATGGACTTCCCGGGAGGGAGGGATCGTCTTC
>VBPB01000354.1:0-2956 GCA_005893365.1 Candidatus Eiseniibacteriota bacterium | reverse complement strand
AGGAACCTGACCTTCAAGTCGGGCGCGATCGGCTGCGGGCCGGTCCAGTGCCGGGCGACGAACGCCGGGACGCTGCCCGCGGCGGCGCGGAAGTCGTCCCCGTACCAGTCGAAGATGGCCGAGAGCCAGAGCCCCTTGCCGGGCTCGACGCGGTTGCGGCTCGTGTCGGCGAGGAACGCGCGGGTCGCCGCCTCGAGCCGGGCCTCGAGCCCGGCCCCGGTCACGGCGCGCGGCGGCAGGACCGGACACGAGCGCGAGGCGCAGTTGAGCACGAAGTGGACGCGCGGCTCGCGGAAGCGGCCCCGCAGGATGCCCCGCTCGATGTCGTCGAGCGAGCGCTCGCGGCCCGCCACGCGCCACCGCTCGTGGAAGAAGTCCGGACCCCGGGTCCCCTTCCCCACCGCCATCACGCTGGTGAGGCCCGGATGGCGCAGCACGCCCGCGAGCACGCCGGCGTCGTAGGCGTCGATCCAGAACGCGATCTGCTCGGCGCGCCCCCAGGGGCCCGGATCGGCGGTCGCGACGGCGGCCAGGTAGCGGTCCAGCGCCCCGCGATCCCGGCTCAGGCCCCCGTAGTCCACGCGTTCGCCGTGGACGAAGCGCGTCAGCACCGTGTCGAGGGCGGCGTGCGAGAAGGGCCCCGCGGTAGCCCCGGCGGGCGGTGCCGACGGCGCGGCGGCCGCCAGCGTCGCGGCGGCGAGGCTCGCGGCCGCGGCGATCGCGAGCGACAGGCGTGCCCGCGTCAACGACCCGCCCTCGGGTCGCGGGGGCTCAGGCGACCCCGCCGCGCGTCCTAACGGCGGCATCCACCGTCATCAGCACGAACAGCAGGAAGAGGTAGAGGATGGAGAAGCGGAACAGCCGGACCGCGTGGGGCGTGCTGGCGCGGCGCTGCAGCGCCAGCGCCATGGCCACGAAGGCGGCCCCCAGCGCCAGGGCCGGGATCCAGTAGATGGGGCCGACCAGGCCGAGCGGCGCCAGGGCCAGCGTCACCGGCAGCAGCGCCAGCGCGTAGAGCGCGATCTGCCGGCGCGTCTCCTCCTCGCCGTGCGTGACCGGCAGCATCGGCAGCCCGGCGGCCAGGTAATCGTCTCGGCGATAGAGCGAGAGCGCCCAGAAGTGGGGCGGCGTCCAGAAGAAGACGATCGAGGCGAGCAGGACCGCCGGCAGCCCGATGTGCCCGGTCACCGCGGCCCAGGCGATCAGGGGCGCCGAGGCGCCGGCGCCGCCGCCGATGACGATGTTCTGCGGCGTGCGGCGCTTGAGCCACACCGAGTAGACGACCGCGTAGTAGGCGATCGACGCCTCGGCCACCAGCGCCGCGAGCAGGTTGGCGCACAGCATCAGCGTCGCCCACGCCAGGGCGGCGAGGACGAACCCCAGCCACAGCGCGTGCGCCGGCGGCAGCACGCCCGCCGGCAGCGGTCGCGTGCGGGTGCGCCGCATCAGGCCGTCGATGTCGCGGTCGACGTAGTGGTTGAAGCTCGCCGCCGAGGCCGCGGCCAGCATGATGCCGGCGAGCGTGCCCCAGAAGGTCGCCGGCGCCGGCATCCCGCCGCCGGCCATGAGCAGCGCCGGCACGCCGGTCACCACCACCAGCATCACGATGCGCGGCTTGGTGAGCTCGACGTAGGCGAGGGCGCGCCGGCGCGCGCTGACCGGGGCCAGGCTCAAGCTCATCGCGACACCGTCCCCGCCGCCCACGCGTCGCGCGGGGCCTCGGCCGGTCGCGCCGGCAGGACCGCGATGCGGAAGGTCGCGACCGCGAGGATCGCCAGCAGCGCCACCGCCGTGGCCAGGTGCGCGGCCGAGAGCCAGACCGGCGTGCCGAGGTAGACGTCGCACACGCCCAGGGTCACCTGGGCCACCACCAGCGTCAGCGCCATCCGGGCGCTGGCCCGCACCCCCGCGTCGGGGGCGTTGCGCGCGAGCGTGCCCGCCACCAGCAGGACCGCCGTCAATAGATAAGCACCGTCGCGGTGCAGCATCTGCAGGCCCACCAGCCCCTCGAGCGGCGGGAACCAGCGACCGTCGCAGGTCGGCCAGTCCGGGCAGACCAGGCTCGCGTGGTGGCTGCTCACGATCCCGCCGAGCAGCGCCTGGAGGTAGGTGAGGGCGGTGGCCCCCGCGAAGACCGGCAGCAGCCCCGCCGGGCGGCTCGGCGGCGCGGGTGCCGCGCCGGCCTCGCCGAGGCGCTGGGCCACCAGCGTGTACGCCAGCAGGCCGAGGAAGAGCAGCATCGCCACCGCCAGGTGACCGCTCACCACCGAGGGATCGAGCAGCTTCCACACCGTGAGGGCCCCGAGCAGCACCTGGGTCGCGAGCAGGGCCACCGCCAGGAGCGCCAGCCCGCCCAGGCGCGGCCGCAGCGAGCCGCGGGCGAGGGTCCAGCCGGCGAGCGTCAGGACCATCACGCTCACCGTCAGCGCGAGCAGGCGATGGAACCATTCGATGAGCACGTTGAACTGCAGGGGCGGGATGAGCCGCCCCTGGCAGAGCGGCCAGTCGGGACAGGCGAGGCCGGAGCCGGTGGTGCGCACCACGGAGCCCACGACGATGCTGGCGAAGGCGAGCAGCGTGGCGGCGAGGCCGAGGCTCGACGAGACGCGGAAGTCGCGGGACGCGGACAGGGTGTCCTCTCTGGCTGGCCAGGGCCAGCGCGGGCAACCGGCGGGCGGCGGGAGCGGATGCCGCTGGCAGCGGGCGAACGGGCTGCGACCCTAGCACAGTGGGGTGGCATTTCAAGCAGCGGGAAGGCCACTCGGGTCGCAGTCGGGCGAGCACGGCGTCGCGCGCGTCGCGCGAGCCGCATTGAGCCCCGCCCCAGCTCCCCGTATCGTCGTGCGCGTGAAGCCTTCCATTCAGCATTCGTCGAGGGACCCCGCGACGCCGCGCCAGCCGCGTTGGCCGCTCCTCGCCACCCTGGCCCTGGCCGTCGCCTACACCACAGCCGGAA
>VBPB01000353.1 GCA_005893365.1 Candidatus Eiseniibacteriota bacterium | reverse complement strand
GTGAGCGAGTCGAGGTAGAAGCCCTGCTCGTGCATCAGCTCCTCGCAATAGAGCGCCCAGCCCTCCGCCATCAGGCTGCTGTCCGCGAGCCGCCGCAGCCGTGAGCCGGCGCGGTTGGCGTGGCAGAGCTGCAGGTGATGGCCGGGGTAGGCCTCGTGCACGGTGGTCAGCGCGAGCGAGGCGTAGTTGTGCCCCTCGAGCTGCTGCTGCTGCTCGTCCGCCCGCCGCAGCGTGTCCACCGGCGTCACGTAGAAGTGGCCGGTCTGGTCCTGGTCGAACGGCCCCGGCTGCAGGTAGGCCGCGTAGGGCACCACCGACCGCTCGAACACCGGCGTGTCGATGACCTCCAGCTTCTCGCCCGGCGTGAGCGGGGCGAGGCGCTTCTCGATCACGAACCGCCGGGCGCGCTCCACCTCGGACCGGTAGGCGTCCTTGAGCTTGAGGGCCTCCGGATGCCGCGACTTGGCCTCGGTGATCTGCTGCTGCCAGGTGCGCGCAGGATCGAGCTTCTTGGCTTCCGCCTCCAGCAGCGCCAGGGTCTTGGCCACCTGCTCCTCGCCCAGCGCCTTGAGCTTCGCGCAGTCGAAGTTGAGCAGGTGCTCGCGCTCCAGCTTGTAGTTCATCCAGCGCTCGCTGATCGCGAACGTGCCGCCGATCTTCGCGTCCAGGTCGCGGTCGAGGAAGTCCTGGTATTGGGCGAAGCCGATGCGCGCGCGGCCGGAGGCGTGCTCGATCCGCTCCTGCTCGGCGGGGAAGCTCTCGAGCAGGGAGCGCGCGACCTGGTCCACGAACCCCGGGCCGCTACGGTTGATCTCATCGGCGACCCCGAGGAAGACGTCCGGGACCTCCTTCAAGTTGGCCCGCGCCTGCTTGAGGTAGTCGGGGATGGCGATCATCCGGTCGAGCAGGGCTTCCTTGCGCTCCTGGGGCGGCAGGGCCGGACGCGTCCAGAGCAGGAAGAGGCTGTCGAGGGCGGCCTGCGGGAACATCGCCGGGTTGCGCGTCTGGGTGCGCAGGTCCTCGCAGTCGTTGCGCATCCCGGCGATGCGGGCGCGCAGCAGGGCGTAGTCCACGCGCTGCTCGGTGGCCAGCTCCTGCCAGTTGACGCCCAGGACCAGCCGCTGATCCAGGTCCCGGAGCCACGCCATCCGGCTCAACATGCCCTCGGGTGAGTGGTCGGGCAGCAGATGGTCGTAGTCGTGCACCCCGGCCAGTGTGGCCGCGACCGGGTCGTGTTTGAAGTACAGCTCGACGAACTCTTCGCTCAGCGCCGTGAACGTCTTGGTGGCCTCGATCATGTCTCCCCGGGAACTCTATCCGTAGGGTCCCCTGCGGGCGGCACGAGGCCCGCCCGCATGCCCGCCGGCTCGTCTGCTCAGTCCTTGGTGACGTTCGCCGCCTGTTTGCCCTTGGGTCCTTCGACCACATCGAACTCGACACGCTCCCCCGCCGTCAAGGAGCGGAACCCGTCGCCCAGGATCGCCGAGAAGTGGACGAACACGTCCTCGCCGCCATCCACGTGGATGAAACCGAATCCCTTCGATTCGTTGAACGACTTGACCACCCCTTGCGCGCGCCCCCCGCCGCCCGATGGGCGCGGCGCGGTGGCGGTCCGGGGGGCCGAGGAGGACGCCCGGGCGGGGGCGCCGGCGGGCTTGCGCTCGTTGAAGCAGTCGCGGCAGAAGACCGGCCGGTCGCCGGTGGGCTTGAACGGCACCATGGTCTCGGCGCCGCAGTTGGAGCACACCGCGGGGAACATGGGCTTGGATCCGCCCGCGCCACCGCCCCCGTGGCCGCCGGAGCGCGCGGCGCCGCCTCCGCCGCCGGCGCCGGCGCCGCGCGGACCCTTGCGCAGCTCGCGGCAGCGCTTGCACCGCGTGGGTGCGTTGGTCAGACCGTGGTCGCGGTAGAACTCCTGCTCACCGGTCGTGAACGTGAACTCCTCACCGCAGTCCACACACTTGATGACCCGATCTTGAAGAGTAGCCATGACGCTTGCCGAACCTCCGTCGTGGGGACTGGGGTGGGACACCGACCACTGCACCGAAAAAAACGAAAACCCCGGCAGCAAGACGCTGCCGAGGCGACTCAGGAACGAGACCGGTCAGCCGGAAAAACGACTGCTGATGAGACGAACGACGACGAAGCATCACGGGCGACCACACTCGTTAGAACCTGACCACACCGCGAAGATGTCGTTCGAGTATAAGAGGGGCTCCGCGGGGGAGTCAACGGCGACAGAGGGCGGCCAGGATCTCGCTCATCGTGATGACGTCCAGCAGGTTGTGATGGAAGACCGGGACCAGCCGGTAGGGGTCCCCGTGGCGGACGAAGTCGTGGTAGAGCCCCGGGACCTCCTCCCCCGGCACGTCCCCCACGCGGCGGCGGCGGCAGACGCGGTATTAGGGTCTGGAGGCGGCAGTCCGGCAGGGTGCCGCGCCAGCGGCGGCGGGCCGGGTGCAGCAGGTCGAGGTGCCGGGGCGGCATGCCGACCCGCACGCGATGGACGTTGGCCCGGTCGCGCAGGAACGGCACATCGTAGGACTTGCCGTTGAAGGTGACGAGGCACTCGAACCCGCGCGTGGCCTGGTCGAGTGCCGCGAGCAGCGTCGCCTCCTCGCCATAGTGCCGGGCGAAATACTGGCGCAGGACGAAATCGCTCCCGTTCCAGTGCATGGTCCCGGCCAGGAAGACCGGGCTCGACGAGAGGCCGCCGGTCTCGAGGTCGAGGAACAGCACACGCTCGAGTCCCAACGCGCACGCGGCGATCAGGTCGGGCTCCTCGGCGGGAGCCTCGCCGAGCTGACCCCAGTTTCGGCGCGGGCGTTCGATCTCGGACCTCAGGCGCTCGTGCACGAAGACCGATCCGCGCTCGTTGTGCCATTCGCCGCCGGGGAGGAAGGCTTCGACGCCGGCGAAGTCTCGGCCCGCGCCAATCTCCGGCGGCACGTTCGCCTCCGCATCCTGCTCCGGCTCACTGCCCCGAGGCTCGCTCCGCCATCCCTGGCTCCCGCGAGCCTCGGACGCACCGCCGGAGAGCCTCTGGCCCCCGACCGGCGCTGAGACGGATTCCGGCGGGTGCATCGAGCGTGACTCCTGGATGCCCTGCTGTTTGGGCGTATGGGGGAACGTGCCGCCGCATGACTCCTGCCCGTCGCCCGGCCCCGGCACCTGCCTAGCGGTTTCCTCCGCAGGAACAAGAGCAGACTTCCGCGCCCGCGCCAGCTCGCCGAGGCGGGCCTTGAGCGTCGCGCCGGGCGTGCTCATCCCGCGTCCCCGCATCCGCCCGCCTCGCGTTCGGCGAGCATGATCAGGCGGCGGCTCTCGGCCGAGTAGTCGCTGCCGTCGGGGCCGCCCCAGATGCTGGTCACCTTGAGGCCCAGGCGCGCGAACATCGACGTCAGCTCGGCGCAGGTGTAGAGGCGGAGGTGGAACTCCTTGGTCACCTGAGCACCCCCCTCGGGCGGGATGAGCGTCAGGCGCGAGGTGACGCGCGAGGTGGCCAGGTCCAGGATCGCCTCCTCCATCAGCAGCCCGCCGTCCTGCTGCTGCGTCCAGGTGCGCTGCTGCGGGTGGGTCAGCAGCCACTCGCGGTTCGCCATGTCGATGAGGAAGCGCCCGGAGGGCCGCAGGGCACGGACGATGTTGCCGATCACGCACTCGTTCTCGGGGTCGGTGAAGTAGCCGAACGAGGTGAAGTACGAGTAGGCGCCGTCGAAGGCCGCTTCGAACTGCAGCGCCCGCATGTCGCCGACCCTCCAGGTCACCTGGACCCCCGCCTGCTCGGCCGCCGCGGCGGCGATCTCCAGATAGTGCGGGTTGAAGTCCACGCCGGTCACCTGATGGCCGCGCTGCGCCATGCCGATGGCGTGCCGGCCCGGGCCGCAGGCCAGGTCGAGCACGCGGGCGCCACGCGGCAGATCGAGTGCGGCGGCGATGAAGTCGGTCTCGGCGCGGTTGCGCTCCGCGGTGATCTGCGGCTGGTAGATCTTGAGGTAGCCCTCGTCGAAGAAGGTGATGGGCCACTCGGGTCGCTGGCTCATGACTCGTTCCGCGCCAGCCAGTGCGCGAGCAGCACGCGGGCCGCCTCCTTGTTGGGCGTGGCGCGGGCGCGGCCGAGGTCGGGGTCCTGCTGCTGCGCGGGACGCAGCACCGGCAGCCCGACGCACGACGGGCAGCCGCCCTCGCACGGGCAGGACTCCAGATGCTCGCGCGCGGCGCGCGCCAGCTCGTCGAGCCGCGTCCAGCCCTGCTCGGCGAAGCCGAGGCCGCCGGGATAGCGATCGAACACGAACAGCGCCGGCCGGCCCAGGTTGGACGAATCGATCATGCCGCCCAGGTCCGCGGGATCGCACATGCTGAGCATCGAGAGCAGGGTGAGGAAGAGATTGCGCACGCCGCTCAGGCCCTCGAAGGGATTGAGCCCCGCGCGCGCCACCGCGGCCCGCGCGGCGTCGTCCGGAGCGAACCAGAAGCCCACCGTGTCGAGCGTCAGCCGCGGCAGCTCGAGCGGGTGGTAGCCGATCGAGTCGCGCGAGCCGAACTTCACCTTCTTCATGGCGATGGTCTGCCAGGAGTAGGTGACGTCGCCGAGAATCACCGTCTCGCCGCGCCAGGTTCGGCGCTCGCGCTCGCCGCGCACGAGGATGTTCGTCTCCAGCACCGGCTGGGTGTAGTAGTCGACCTCGCGCCGCTCGACGAACGCGGTCTTCTGCTCCAGGTCGAGCGTGCGGACGAAGTAGGTCTCGCCCTCGTGCAGGTAGATGGCCTCGGGGTAGACCAGCTCCAGCGCGCTGATGGCGTCCACCGTGCCGATCACCCCGTGGCGCTCGGCCTCGGCCGGACGGGGCGCGCGACGGCGCGGATCGGCGACGTTGCCGGGCCGCGCCTCGATGGCCGCTCCAGCGCCCGCGTCCATGATGGTGTAGGTGTTGTCCGAGATGGTGCGCAGGTTCACCTTCGCGGCCGGGAAGTCGGTGTTCGCCCAGTAGGTGCGGGCATCGATGGTGCGCGTCTCTCCCGACTCCTCGAGTGCCGCCAGGATGTCGCCCATCTGTGGGCCGAACGCCGCGGCGTCGGCCGCCGAGAGCGGCAGCTCGTAGGCCGCGCAGGCCAGCTGCTGCGCCAGGATGTAGGGATTGTGCGGGTCGATGACCGCCGCCTCGGGCGAGCGGCCGAAGAAGTAGTCCGGGTGGCGCATCAGGTACTGGTCCACGGTCTCGTTGTAGGCCACCAGCACCGCCAGCGCCGGCTCGCCCCCGCGCCCGGCGCGCCCCGCCTGCTGCCAGGCGCTGGCGAGCGTGGGCGGGGCGCCGATCAGCACCGCCGCGTCCAGGCCGCCCACGTCGATCCCCAACTCGAGCGCGTTGGTGCACACCACGCCGCGCAGCGCCCCCGAGAACAGCGCCTGCTCGATCTTGCGCCGCTCCTCGGGCAGGTAGCCGCCGCGATAGGGACGGATGCGCTCCTCGAGCCCGGGCTCGATCCGCTTGAGCCGCTCGCGCGCGTAGCGGTACACCAGCTCGGCGGCGACGCGCGACTTGGTGAAGGTGATGACCTGGGCCCCCGCCTCGAGCAGCCCCGCGGTGAGCACACAGCCCTCGCCGTTGGACGAGCGGCGCTCGACGCGCGCGGCGTCGCTGAACGGCGTCCACCACCGTGACCGCGCGAGCGGTCAAGCGCTCGGCCAGCTCGGCCGGGTTGCGGATCGTGGCGCTGCACAGGACGAAGCGCGGCGTGGCGCCGTAGTGGGCCGCCAAGCGGCTCATCCGGCGCATCACGTTGGCCACGTGCGAGCCGAAGATGCCGCGGTAGGCGTGCATCTCGTCCACCACCACGAAGCGCAGGTGGCTGAGGAAGCGCGCCCACTTGGAGTGCGCGGGCAGCACGCCCTGATGCAGCATGTCGGGGTTGGAGAGGATGACGTTGGCCGTGTCGCGCAGCTTGCGGCGCGTCGCCGGGGCGGTGTCGCCGTCGTAGACCCCCGCCACCAGGCGGCGCAGGAGGTCGGGATGTCCGCTGGCGAGGCGGGTCAGGCCCTTGAGCTGGTCCTGCGCCAGCGCCTTGGTCGGGAAGAGATAGAGCGCGGTCGCCTCGCCCTCGCCGAGCAGCCGCTCCAGCACCGGCAGGTGGTAGCAGAGGCTCTTGCCGCTCGCGGTCCCGGTCACGACCACCACGTCGAGCCCGCCGCGCAGCGCCTCGATCGCCTGCACCTGGTGCGTGTAGAGCCGCGCGATGCCGCGCGCGGCGAGCGACTCGGCGATCGGGGGCGGCAGCGGCAGCGTGAGCTCGCCGTGACGCGGCGGGCGCGCGGGGATGCGCTCCCAGTGCGTGACGGCGCCGCGATTCTCCGGACGCCGGGCGTGCTCGGCCAGCCAGCCGGCGAGCGAGGCGGTCGCCTCGTGATCGGCGGCCCCTGGCAGGAAGCGTGTGGGTTCAGCCTGCATGTCGGCACCTCGCGGCCACGCGCATTCGGCCGCAGGGCTGGAACGGGCGCGCTCGGACGCGCCGGGACCGGCGAAGGGCGGCAGTATAGCCGCTACGGCCCGGATGTGCAGTAGGCGTTTGGGGCGGGAGCCTGTAGGGCCTGGCCTGGCATCACGATCCCATGAGGACCCGGAGGCGTCGATACATGCCGTGCGCTAGCCCAACTTCCGCAGTTGGTCGACGCCAGCGGCGATTTTCGTCGGGGCGGCGAGGGCAAGTCGTTGGTGCGGTGACCGGACCTTGCGGAATGGGCGTGTAGTGCCGACCTACCCCCTTGCGGCGTGGTGATCGGGTCTGAGATACCGAGTGCCGGAGGGAACCGGCGTGTATCTGCGGCACTCGATCCGTCGCAAGGATGGCAAGGCGCACGTGTCGTGGCGGCTGGTGCGCTCGGTCCGGCGCCACGGCAAGGTGGTCCAGGAGACGGTGGCACAGCTGGGCGAGCTGGACGCCCAGGGCCGCGCCCGTGCCCGGGCGCTGGCGCGCACGATCACGGGACGCGGCGATCAGCGCGAGCTGTTCGAGGCGAAGCTCCCGGACGCCGCACCGGTGGCGGTGCGACTGGATCAGCTGCGACTGGAGCGGGGCCGGCGATTTGGCGACGTGTGGCTGGGGTGGACGCTGTGGCGAGCGCTGAAGCTGGATGGACTGTGTGAAGAGCTGTTGGGGGCGGGGCGCGAGACAGTGCCGTGGTCGACCATGGCGGCGGTGCTGGTGCTGGCGCGACTGTGTGAGCCGGCGAGCGAACTGCACATCGCGGAGGACTGGTATCGGCGCACCGCGCTCGAGGATCTGCTCGGGGTGCCAGGCGAGCAGGTCAACGACGATCGACTCTACCGCGCGCTGGATCGGTTGTTGCCGCACAAGCTGGCGATCGAGCGGCATCTGAAGGAGCGACTGGGCGCGCTGTTCGCGCTCGACTACGACCTGCTGCTCTACGACGTGACGAGCACCTACTTCGAGGGGCTGGCGGCGCACAACCCGCTGGCCCAGCGCGGCTACAGCCGCGATCACCGGCCGGACTGCAAGCAGGTGTGCATCGCCCTGGTGGTGACGCGCGAGGGGATGCCGCTCGGCTACGAAGTGTTCGCCGGCAATCGCGTCGACGTGACGACGGTGCAGGAGATCGTGGGGACGATGGAGGCGCGTTACGGGAGTGCGCAGCGCATCTGGGTGATGGATCGCGGCATGACCAGCACCAAGAACCTGGCGTGGCTCAAGAAGACCGGCCGGCGTTACCTGATCGGGACGTCGCGTGGCGAGATCAAGCGCTGGAGCCGCGAGCTCGCGGAGGCCCGAGACTGGCACGCGGTGCGTGAGGGGATCGAAGCCCGGCTGTGCGCCGGACCCGAGGGGAACGAGACGTTCCTGCTGTGCCGCTCGGCGGAGCGGCGCGAGAAGGAACAGGCCATGCACGCCCGCTTCGCGGCGCGGATCGAGCAGGGACTCACGAAGCTGGCGCACCGGCTCGAGCACAGCCGGCGCCGCATCGACCGCGAGACGATCGGGCGGCAGATCGGACGCCTGCTGGCGCGCACCTCGCGCGCCGCCGGCCGCTACCGCATCCAGGTCCACGAGGATCCATCGGCCCACGCGGGGGTGCGGCTGGAGTGGTCGGTGCGCAGCGAGTGGGACGAGTCGGCCCGCACCACCGAGGGTTGCTACGTGCTGCGCACCAATGTGACGGACTGGACCCCCGAGGCGCTGTGGCGCACCTACGTGCAACTGACCGAGGCCGAGGCGGCGTTCCGCATTCACAAGAGCGAGCTGTCGCTGCGCCCGATCTGGCACCAGAAGGCCGACCGCGTCCAGGCCCACATCCTGGTGTGCTTCCTAGCCTACGTGCTATGGAAGACGCTTGGGCCACAGCCCGCGCACCCTCCTCGACGAACTGGGCCGCATTCAGAGCACCGACGTCGTCTTGCCGCTAGCGGAGCAGCCACGGCGCGAGCTGCGCATCCGCTGCGTCGTGCGACCGGACAAGGCCCAAGCGCTGCTCCTCGAGCGCCTCGGTCTCGAGCTCCCCGAGCGACTCAGAATCCCACCGAAACTGGTCGCTCGGCGCGTCGAAATGTAGTGCCGACTCGAGGCGCTAAGTGGTTGAAAAACAACAAAACGACCCCTCGAACTGCGGAAGTTGGGCTAGGAATCACGGCACGGCACCCTCGGCGCACTACCCCTCGCGGCCACCCTTCGGGGTGGCCGCGGCGTTTCGGCTCACGGCGACGGGCCGGGCGCGGATCGCCGGCCGGTACGGCCGGGCCCGGACCACAAAGCGGCGCGGCGCGGGGCCCACCCAGTAGAACGGGTAGCAGGTGACCAGCGTCAGCTCGGGGCGGGAGGTGGCCGCCAGGAGATCGCCCCGGTCGGGATCGACCACGCGCGTGGATACGATCTGGTACACGAAGTCGCCGTCAGGAGTGCGGAGCGTGATGAGGTCCCCGGGCGCGACGTCCTTGAGGGGTCGGAAGTGGGTGTCGCGATGGCCGGCCAGCGCGACGTTGCCGCGCTCGCCCGGAAAGGCGCTCGAGGCGACGTGGCCGACGCCCCGGAAGAGCGTGCGCCCCGCCGTCCCTTCGAGGACGAGCGCCGAGAGGCCGACCCGCGGGATCTCGATGCGCCCGATCAGACCGGAGGCGGCCGCCTCCTGGCGCGTGGCGATCGCATCGTCCAC
>VBPB01000092.1 GCA_005893365.1 Candidatus Eiseniibacteriota bacterium | reverse complement strand
ATGCGCTTGGCGTGGCCCAGGTCCTCGATCTTCACGTTCTCGAGCTTGATGCCGATGTCCTCGGAGATCAGCTTGCCGCCGGTGAGGATCGCGATGTCCTCCATCATGGCCTTGCGGCGATCGCCGAAGCCCGGCGCCTTGACCGCGCACACCGCCAGCGTGCCGCGCAGCTTGTTCACCACCAGCGTCGCGAGCGCCTCGCCCTCGACGTCCTCGGCGATGATCAGCAGCGGCTTGCCGCGCTGCGCGATCTTCTCGAGCAGCGGCAGCAGGTCCTTCATGTTGGAGAGCTTCTTCTCGTAGAGGAGGATGAAGGCGTCCTCGAGGATGGCCTCCATGCCTTCCTTCTCGGTCACGAAGTAGGGCGAGATGTAGCCCTTGTCGAACTGCATGCCCTCGACCACTTCCTTCGTGGTCTCGACCGAACGGGCCTCCTCGACCGTGATCGTCCCCTCCTTGCCCACCGCGTGCATCGCCTCGGCGATGATCTTGCCGATGACGTTGTCGGAGTTGGCGGAGATGGTCGCGACCTGCTCGATCTCCTTGTTCTCCTTCACCTCGCGGCTCAGCTTCTTGAGCTCGCCCACCACCGCCTCGACGGCCTTGTCGATGCCCCGCTTGATGGCCATCGGCGAGCTGCCGGCGGTCACGTTCTTGAGGCCCTCGCGGAAGATGGCCTCGGCCAGCACGGTCGCGGTCGTGGTGCCGTCACCGGCGACGTCCGAGGTCTTGGAGGCCACCTCGCGCACCATCTGGGCGCCCATGTTGTGGTAGGGCTCGTCGAGCTCGATCTCCTTCGCCACGGTCACGCCGTCCTTGGTGACCGTCGGCGATCCCCACTTCTTGTCGAGCACCACGTTGCGGCCACGCGGCCCGAGCGTGACCTTCACCGCCTTGGCCAGGATCTCGACCCCCTCGAGGATCTTCTGCCGCGCCGCCTCGCTGAACAGCAACTGCTTGGCTGCCATGTTGCCTCCGTGAAAAGAGTCAGCGCCCCGCGCGCATCGGTGCGCGCGAGGGCATGAAGTCGATTACTTCTTCGCCGTCGCGAGGATGCCCAGCACATCCTCCTCGCGCAGGATGATGAACTCGGTGCCATCGATCTTGACGTCGGTGCCGCTGTACTTGCCGATCAGGACGCGGTCGCCCTTCTTGACCTCCATGGCGATGCGCTTGCCGTCCTCGGTCATGCGACCCGGGCCGACGGCGATGACCTCGCCCTCCTGCGGCTTCTCCTTCGCGGTGTCGGGGATGATGATCCCGCCACGCTTGGTCTCCTGCTCTTCGATCCGACGGACCAGGATGCGGTCCGCAAGAGGCCGGACGTTCATGTTCTCCTCCTCGGTGAAAGCGCCCCGGGTCGGGGCGATAGAGATGGGTGACTCGGCGACCGCCGCGTCGGCGCCCGAGAGGCGTCGAAGGTCGCGACGCATCGCAGCGAAGGAAAACTACGACATACCCGCTCCGGCCGCAAGCCTGACAGTTCAAGGCTATGCAATATCTAGCGTTATGCAGTACTAATCACGGCCGTCCGTGGGCGCGTTTGCCCAAATGGCACGAGGTTGCTGGCAGTGCTTTCGCTGCCCTGCCAGCGAGATACGGGCGGGTGGGGCGAGGTCGTGCGCGTCCCCGGGTGCGACGAGGGGCGGGGTGCGCCGCTGCCGCCGGGCGCGGAGGGAGTGCCGCGCGCGACCGGCCGGAGGGTCAGTGCGACCCGGGGGCCTCGAGGAGCGCCAGCCGGGCAGCGCCATCCATGTAGCCGACGCTGATGGTCCCCCGCACCGACACCGGCTCGCTCGGACGCGGGCGGCGCGAGCGCGAGTAGACGACGATGGTGTCGCGGCCCTGGTAGAGATCGAACACGAAGCTCTGGCCGACGGCGAAGACCTCTCCCGCCCGGCCGTCGACCACCACGTCACGACCCTCGTACGACTCCGGCTGCTGGCGGATCTGGGCGAGCGAAACACCGGCCGCGCCATGCGGGCCGGAGCGGCGCAGGGCGAAGCCCCCGATGAGCGCGAGCACGACCACCACACCCGCCGCCCCGGCGAAGGCCGGGCGGCGCAGGAATCGCAGGTGGTCGAGCCCGGCGGCGAGGAGCCCCGGCGGGCGGTCGAGCGGGCCCAACTCGGGAGACTCGCCCGACGGATCGCCCGCGGTGGCCGCGGTGGCCGCGGTGGCCGCGGTGGCCGCCGGGCGGGCGGGCTGCCGGATCGCGAAGCGCGCGGTGGAGCCCGGTTTGGCTGCCGCCGCCTTCGCGGCGGCCTCGTCCTGCGTGAACCCGTCCGACGTCTCGCGCGACGGGCCCGGCGCGGCGGCGACCGGTTGCTCGGTCAGCCGTGGGATGCTGCTGGCGGCGGCCTTCCAGACCTCGGTCCCCGGGCCGGGTACCGCGTCCGGCGCGGGGGCGGTGCCGGCAGGCGGCTCCGCGGCTGCCTCCGCCGGCGCGGGCGCCTCCGCCGGCGCGGGCGCCTCTGCCGGCGCGGCTGGCGGCGGGACGACCAGCTTGAGATGCGTGGGCTCCGGGCGCGTGGGCGCCGCGGGCGGCGGCGGTGGTCCGGCGCCGACCGGGCGCGGGCGGGTGCGTCGGTCCGGCGGCGCGGCGTCCGACTCGCGGCGGGCGCCTTCCTCGGCGCCCATGAGCCAGTCCGGCCGCTCGGGCTCGGACCCCTCGAGACGGGCGTCGCGGTCCGACGGGTCGGGCTGATTCGGCTGGGCGATGGACATGGGGGATCCCCGACGGCGTGGGCCGGCGTGTGGCGGTCGCGGAAGTCATCGGCCGGCCGGGCCTCCGGCTTGACCCCTCCCGGGGGCGCGGGCGCCTCAGTGCGGGAGCCGGTACTCCTTGATCTTGCGGTAGAGGGTCCGCAGCCCGATCCCCAGCAGGGCGGCCGCGCGCGGCTTGTCGTTCCCGGCGTACTCCAGCGTGGCGGCGATCAGCTGCCGCTCGGCGTCCTCCACGGTGGTGCCGACCCCGATCGCGAGCCGCTCGGCCTCGCCCTCGGCCGGCGACAGGGCCCGTCCCAGATCGGCCAGCTCGATCACCCGCCGGCTCCGTGCCACCATCACCGTGCTCGCGATGGTGTCGCGCAGCTCGCGGACGTTGCCCGGCCAGGCGTGGCTCATCAGCCGGTCGAGCACGCCGCGGGTGACGCGCCTGTCCTCGCGGCGGTCGCGCAGCGGCGGCATCACGATGCGCGCCACCCCCAGCCGCCGCAGCAGGTCCTCGCGAAAGCGCCCCGCGCGAGCCCTCGCCTCGAGGTCGTGGCGCGTGGCGGCGATCAGGCGGGCGTCGATCCGGTGGCTCTCGCTGCCGCCGACGCGCTCGAAGGCGTGGTCCTGGAGCACGCGCAGCAGCCGCGCCTGGGCGCCCGAGGGCAGCTCGTCCACGTCCTCGAGGAACATGGTCCCGCCATCGGCCAGCTCGAGGCGCCCGGCGTGGGCCGACCCGCCCGGGGTGTCGGCCTCATGGCCGAACAGCTCGCGTTCGAGCAGCGGCTCCGCCAGCGCCCCGCAGTCGAGCGAGACGAACGGGGCGTCGCGCCGCGGGCTGTGCTGGTGGATCGCCAGCGCCGCGAGACCCTTGCCGGTGCCGGCCTCGCCCTCGATCAGCACCGGCACGTGGGTGGACGCCAGGTGGCGGACCTGCTCCATGACCCGGGCGATCGCGCGCGACCGGCCGGTGAAGGGCGCGACACTCAGGTTCTCGTCGAGCCGCCCCTCCATCTCCGCCAGGCGCGCGCTCAGCCGCTGCTGCGTGAGCCCCCGCTCCAGCACCGCCAGCAGACGCTCTCGCGCGACCGGGCGCGGCAGGACGTCGTGCGCCCCGGCGGCCAGCGCCGCCTCGGCCAGCCGCTGCCCGGCGGCGTCGGCCGATAGCACGACACACGCGTCGGGGCGGCGCTGGCGGGCGTGGCGCAGCACGGCCAATCCGTCGATGCGCGCCGCACCCAGCGGCGCCACCACGGCATCGACGCGCGCCTCGTCCAGCGCGTGGAAGGCGCCTTCGGCGTCGCGGGCCCACGCGACCCGGTGGCCGCGAGCGCGCAGCAACGCGAGCAGGGCCTCGGTCGCCGCCCCGGCGCGCTCCACCACCAGGATCGTGGCCTTGCCGGCCATGCGTGGGCTCACCCCGTCGCCCCCCAAGTCCGACGCTCCTTGGAGCGGAGGGTCGGCTATGCGAGGCTCGCCAGGTGCGCGAGCACGCGGTCGTTGCTGGGGATCTGCCCCGGGTCGCCGATCGCCTGGCTCACGTCCTTGTAGGCGACCAGGCCGCGCCGGTCGACGACGAAGATGGCGCGGCCGGAGTGCCCGGATTCGGGGATGAGCACGCCGTAGGCGGCGCTGGCCAGCCGGTGGAAGTCGGAGAGCAGCGGGAAGGAGAGGCGCAGGCGCTCGGCGAAGGCGGTGTTGGCGTAGTGGCTGTCCACGCTGATGCCCAGCACCGTGGCGCCGAGCTGGTCGAAGCGCGTGATCTCGTGCTCGATCGCCGGCAGCTGGTGCGAGCACACCGGTGAGAACGCCAGCGGGTAGAACACCAGCACCACGTTCCGGCTCCCGCGGAATTCCGAGAGCGTCACCGCCTGGCCACCGGGCCCTCGGAGCTTGAAGTCCGGGGCCTCCTGACCGACCTCGAGCGATGCGATCGCCTGCATGACACCTCCTCAAGCCGCGTGCGAGCCGAAGATGCCATCCGTGGCGGGACCCCGGCCGATCGGCGGGTCCGACGCCGGGGGTGACGGTTCCCGAGCGCCCCATTATCGGGGCTGGCCTCGGGCTGTCAAACCGCGGCGGGCCTCGCGCCGGTCTGGCGGAGCACGTCCTGGCTCAGGGCCGCCAGCTCGGCCAAGCTCTGCACCTCGCCCTTCTCCTCCCAGAGCGGGACCAGCTTGTGGAGGAGTCGCGCGGTGGTGAGCGCATCGCCCAAGGCGCGGTGCTTGGGCTCGCGCGGCAGCCCGAGGCGCGCGGCCAGGGCCCCCAGCGAGTTGCCCCCCGGACCCATCAGCCCGCGGGCGAGGCCGAGCGTGTCCACGACCGGGTTGTAGAATGGCGGCGCGCTGCCGGCGCGCAGCAGGGCGGCCAGGAACGGCAGGTCGAACGGATAGTTGTGGAAGACCAGGGTCTCGTCGCCGCAGCGGCGGCGCAGCTCGGCGGCCACGGTCTCGGGCGGCGGGGCGCCCTCCACCATGGCGTCGGTGATGCCGTGCACGGCGGAGGCGTCCGGCGGGATCGCGCGGCCGGGGTGGACCAGGCTCGACCAGGTCTCGCCGAGCTCGCCGCCGTCGATCACCACGGTGGCGACCTCGATGATCGCGTGCCCGCCGCCGGGGCTCAGGCCCGTGGTCTCGGTGTCGACGGCGACCAGCCGCTGGCCGCTCAGGAGCCCCAGGGGTCCCCCCTGCCGTGGCTCAGGGAGGCCCGGCGGCGGCGGCCCGCTCGCGCTTCATGAACTCCTGGAACGGCACGCCCGCCTCCAGGTGCCCTTCGTTCACGTAGCGGAGCAGGAGCAGGAAGCGATCGGCCTCGACGTAGCCGGGGACGCTCACCGGATGATCGCCGGCCGGACGCAGGAAGATCGTCGTCGGGTAGCCGGAGACGCCCAGGCGCGCGGCGAGCGAGCGGGCGTTGAACCCGCGCCCCTCGAACGTGGCGGGGCCGGACCCCTCGGCGTCGAGCTTGACCGTGACGAAGTTGCGCGACAGGTAGTCGCGGATCTCGGGTCGGGCGTAGACGTCGGACTCCATGCGCCGGCACCAGCCGCACCAGCCGGTGTAGACGTCCACCATGACCGGGCGTCCGGACGCCTTCGCCTCGGCGAGGCCGAGATCCCACGCGCGCCAGTTGATGCCGCCGGCGGGCCCGGCCGAGACCGGCGTGACCAGCCCCAAGACGGGCAGGAGTGCCACCAGGATGGGAACCAAGCGTCGCATGGGAACCTCGTGGCGGACGGTCGTGCGGGAGCACCGTAAGGCTAGCACATCGCGGCCGCCCGCCCTGCTAGGCGACGGGCGGCGGCGCCACCGGGCGCCTGACCAACGCCTGACGTTCACTCGTAGACGGTGTGGCGCAGCGACTCCGCCGGCCGCCGCGGATCGAGCCAGACGCCGCACAGGCGCTGGGTGCCGAACTGGCCGGGGTTGACGGCCACGGTGGCCCCGATGGTGTCGCGGTAGGCCGAGGAGATGCGGGGCGATTCGTGGATGTGTCCGCCGAGCACGAGCGGCGGCTGATGGCGCTCGATGAAGGCGCGGATCGCCCGCGAGCCGACGTGGGCCCGGGCGCCGATCATGTCGCAGCGCGTCCCGTGCGGCGGCGAGTGCAGCACGAACACGGTCTCGCGCACCGCGGTGCGCGTGGCGAGCGCGCTCAAGGCGGCGGCGATGGTGGGCTCGCGGCGCTGCGGGTCGAAGCGATGCGGCTCAAGCTTGCCCGCGGCACTCACCCAGCCCTCGAGGCGCGCGGGCGATTCGGGCTCGCCGTCGTCCCAGCGCTCCCAGTCCTTGAGCGAGAACGGGGTGATCGGGACCCACGAGAGCCCCGCCACCGGCGTGCCGTCCACCTCCACCACCCGGTCGTGCAGCACGCGCCACAGCCCGCCGTCGTGCCGATCCAGACAGTCGTGGTTGGCGGCCCAGTCATCGTTGCCCATCAGGAGCATCAGCGTGAGGCCGGGGGCGGCCTCGTGGAGCCGGCGCGCGAACTCGACCAGGAACCCCTCGAGGAAGACGCGCTGGTGCTCCACCCCTTCGGCGCCCATCGCGTGGGGGCCGAGATCGCCGCCGATCACCACCGCGCGCGGCCGGCGCGTGGCGACGATCGCCACGAGCTGCTCGTAGAGCGCGCCCTGGCCATGGAGGTCGGAGGTGAAGAACCAATCGGGCACGCGGGCTCCCGCCGGCGGGACAAGTTCCGGACATCTGGCGGCGACGGCGCGAATCTATCCGAGCGCTTCGCGCGCTCGCAACCGCCGCCGACCCCGGCCGCCGCGTCGCCGGGACCGAGAATCCCCTTGACCCCCCGCGGGCCGCCTGCGGATACTTTTCCCTCGCTGCGCCCCGCTTCGCACCCCTGCGAGCCCCTCGCCGCTCCGGAAAGGATCCCGCTCCATGCTCCGTCGCGTCGCCCCGTGCATCGCGCTGGTGTTCGGCGCGCTCTGCGCGTGCCTCACGACCCAGGCGATGGCCGCGCCTGGCGGCAACCTGCTCGCCAACCCCGGATTCGAGACCACGCTGTCCCAGCATCCCTGGATGCCCACCGCCTGGGACACCTCGGCGGCCCCGATGCCCACGGTGTTCTTCGGCCGTGACACCACCGCCGCCCACGGTGGCCGGTACTCGGTCAGCGTCGCCAACGTCAGCACGCTGACCCCGCTCTGGCACAACTGGAGCCAGACCGTGGTGGTCGGACCCGAGATGGCGAACCAGGACGTGGTGTTCTCGGTGTGGACGCGCAGCAACGGGGTCCAGGGCCGCGGCTACGTCCTGCTGCAGGCCTATCGCGACTCGGTCGGCAAGATGGCGCGGCTCTGGAAGACCCCTCGCGACTCCTCGCTCGCCCGGCTGGGGTTGACCACCACCACCGACCCCTATCTCTACCTGGGCGCCAAGCGCGAGTACTTCTCGGACACCGAGACCGGCTGGGTGCGCCGCGAGGTCCGCGTGTTCGTGCCGCCGTCCGTCAACCTGCTCATCGTCCGCTGCGGCCTGTTCGGCACCGGGCAGGTGATGTTCGACGACGCCTCGCTGACGGCGGAGAAGGCGCTGCCGCCGGCGGCGCTGCCGGTGGGGGTCAACCTGCTCGCCGATCCGGGCTTCGAGGGCAACGGCGACCGCTGGGAGTATTCGCTCCCGCCCTACGAGGAGATGCACTGCGATCGCGACACCACCGTGGCGCACTCGGGCAAGGCGTCCATCCGCTTCATGGGCGGGCTCTCCGGCATGGTCACCACCCGCGCCGGCGTGGCGCAGGTCATCGGCAACCGCGGGCTGGCCGGCAAGCGGCTGCGGCTGTCGGGCTGGGTGAAATGCGATTCGCTCAAGAGCTTCGCCTACCTCAAGCTCTACTGCACGACGCTCACGCAGGACGAGCACGTCGGGGCACCCCGACAGCTCGGCGAGACCACGCCCTGGACGCGACTCGAGCTCGAGATGGACGTGCCCAAGGACGCCTATCAGGTCTGGGCGTGGCTGCTCTACAACGCGCCGGCCGACGGGCGCGTGTACTTCGACGACGCCACGCTCGAGGTCGTCGGGCCGGCGAAGGGCACCGCCACGCCGGCCGCCCCCACGCGCGTGCCCGCCAAGAAGGCGGCGGCGGTCAAGCCCAAGCCGGGAGCCGCCGGCAAGCCCTGAAGCGTCGCGCGCGGCGTGGCGCTCCGCAAGGCCACGCCCGGCGCTGGATCCCGGAGCGGCGCCAGGCAGTGGTTGACAGGGCGCGCAGGCCGGGCGGAAACTCGACGTGCAGCCGGGCAGAATGTCTCCTTGGCAGGGAGCCTTCCTTCCCGAACCGGGGTCCCGTTCGCTGCACGGGGCCTGCCTGATGTCGGTCGTGAGACTTATCGAGCGAGGTGAGTCGAACGATCCGCCGGAGGGCCATGCGGCAAGGGGGCTGTGGTACGGCGTCCGGATCACTGGCCCGAAGTGGTTCCCTCTCGTACGCCGGGTCGGTTGGAGGCCCCCCCTCCAATCGGTCGAGGTCCATCGCGCGCGGCACCCCACGGCCGCGCCGGCCGCGCCGGCAGCGGCTTCCGCCTCAGTACCAGCGACGCTTGCGGAGATACCACCAGGTCCCGAACGCGGTCGCCACGAGCAGCCCGAGCGCGTAGAGCCAGCCCCAGCGCCAGGCGTACTCCGGCAGGTGGAAGTTCATGCCGTAGTACCCCGTGACCACGGTGAGCGGCAGCATGATGGTCGCGATCACCGTGAGCACCTTGGTCACCTCGTTGAGGCGCTTGGACACGATTGCCACGTGCAGGTCGAGCAGCGTGGCCGCCTCGTCGCGGAAGGAGTCGAGCAGGTCGTTGACCCGCGCCAGCCGGTCGTAGACGTCGCGCAGGTACGGCCGCACCTCGGGCGGGATGGCGCAGACCTCGTCGCGCGTGAGCGCCATCACCGTGTCGCGCTGCGGCCCGATGATCCGCCGCAGCGCCGAGAGGCCCCGCTTGAGCCTTAGCACGCTCTGGTCCAGCGGCTGCTGCTCGGGGCCGAACATCTTCTCCTCGAGCTCGTCGATGTCGGCGGCGATCTGCTCGGTGATGGGCAGGTAGTGGTCCACCAGCACGTCGAGCAGGAAGTGCATGAGGTGCGCGGGACCGCGCGCGAGCAGCTCGGGCCGGCGGGCGAGCACCGTGTGCGCGGCGCTCACCGAGCGCGTGGCGGCGTCGTGGAAGGTGACCAGGAACCGCTCGCCCATCAGCATGTCCAGCTCGCGCAGCGTCGGCCGGCCGTCCGGCTCCCAGCGCGCGGAGTGGACCGCGACGTAGAGGTAGGCGCCGTAGTCGTCCACCTTGGGCCGGTTGATGTGGGCGACCACGTCGTCCATGGCCACGGGGTGGATGCCGAGCGGGGCGATCAGGGCCCGCGCCGTGGCCTCGTCCTCGCCCTGGAGGTCGATCCACACCATGCCGGGGCCCGAGCAGGCGTGGCGGATGGCGTCCACGGCGGACACCTCGCGGGCGCCGGCGCCATCGGCCTGCCAGGCGCGGATCATCGCGCCCGCCCCGCCGGGTCCGCGGCGATCTTGAGGCCCAGCTCGCAGGTGCTCTGGTGGATGCGGACCGTGTCGCTCACGCGCCGCGCGTAGCCGCCGCCCAGGGTCACCACCGCCGGGATGCCGCGCGTGGCACAACCCTCGAGCACCAGGCGGTCGCGCGCGAGGAGCCCCGCCAGGGTGAGGCGCAGCGCCCCCAGCTGGTCGTCCTCGTACGGGTCGGCGCCGGCCTGGTAGAGCACGAGCTCCGGCTGGTGGTCCCAGACGCGGGCGAGCCCGTCGCTCAGGCGCTCGAGATACGCCTCGTCGCCGGTGCCGTTGTCGAGACCGATGTCGAGGTCGCTGCGCTCCTTGACCGGGTAGAGGTGCTCCTGGTGGATCGAGAACGTGAACACGCTGGGGTCGTCCTGGAACAGGTGGGCGGTGCCGTTGCCCTGATGGAGGTCGCAGTCCACGACCGCCGCCCGCCTCACCGCCCCGTCGCGCTGCAGCACGCGGACGGCGACCGCCAGATCGTTGATGTAGCAGAAGCCCGAGGCGAGATCGGCGAAGGCGTGGTGGAAGCCGCCTCCGAGATGGACCCCGACCCGGTGCGTCATCGCCTCGCGGGCCGCCCGCGTCGTGCCGCCCGCCGCCAGCACGTAGGCGCGCACGATCGCGGCGGTGAGCGGCAGCTCGGACATGCTGGTGCGGGGCGTCCAGCGCAGCGCGTCCAGGTCGTCCAGGTACTCCGCGGTGTGGACCAGCAGCAGATCCTCGCGCGGGGCCGGCTCGGGCACGATCACGTCGCCGGCCGCGATGAGCCCGGCGGCGATCAGGCCGTCGCGCACCAGGCGGAACTTCTCGGTCGGGAAGACGTGGCGGCCGATGTCGCACTCATACTCGGGGGAGTAGACGACCGGGGTGGGACAGGCGGCGCGTGGGGTCATGGGAGGGTCCTATGGTGACACCCGGCCCTGCGCGGCGCAAAGGGACCGGCCCCGTCCTCCACCCCTATCCCGCCTTCGCCGCCCTCGGCTACAATCGTGCCCCGCATGCCCGCACCCATCCGACCCCAGGCCCGCGCGTTCCGCGATCTCGAGCGCGCCCTCCGCCGCCGGCGCCTGCTCGGGCTCGGCCCGCGCCTGCGCCTCGAGTTCGCCCTGCTCGCCCTGCTCGTCGGCGCCTTCCTGTTCTGGCAGGCGCGCGTGCCGCTCGACGGTCTGGTGCGCGCGGGCGGCGCGGGCGCCGCGGTGGGCGCGGTGGCGGTGATCGCGCTGATCCTCGCCGCCGCCTCCGGCGCGCTCGCGGGCGCGCGTCTCGCCCGGCTGCTGCGCACCGGCCCGGCGGGACCGGAGTGGCTGGCGCTGCCGATTAAGCCCGCGGCGCTCGAGCGCCACCTGGCCTGGGAGGCGCGTCGCTACGAGCCGTGGCTGTGGGTGCCGGCGCTCGCGGTGCTGATCGCGGCGATCGGGCTGGTGGCGCCGGGGTGGCTCGTCCTGCTCACGCTCGGGTTCTTGGGCCTGCAGCCCATGGCCGGGCGCATCGGCTGCGCCTTGGGCCAGCGCGCGGCGCGCGGGGCGACCGAAGCCCGGCCGGGGGTCCCGGACGTGGTGCGCATGCTGGCGACCGCGGCGCCGCGGCGGCCCCGGCCGCGCACCGGGGCCGCGGTGTGGTGGCGCGCCCCAGCGTGGCTCGCGCTGGCGGCCAAGGACCTGACGTTCACCCGCCGCCACGGGCCGACGCGCCGGGCGGCGGCGCTGCCGATCGCGCTCTGGGTGCTGAGCGTCGCGGTCTGGTGGCTCCCGGGCGAGTCCGCCATGCGCCACACCCTCGCCTTCGGGCTCTCGCTGCTCGCCGCCGCGGCCCTGGCCGAGTGGCTCATCGCGCTGGTGGACTCGGATCCGTTCGCGGTGCTGCGCGTGCTCCCGATCGGCGTGGCGTCGGTGTGGGGCGCCCGCGCGGCGCTGGCCGCGGCCGGGACGCTGCTCGTCGTCGCGGCGCAGGCGGTGGGCTCCCGCGAGCTGGAACCGCACGCGCGCCAGCTGCTGCTGCTGTGGGCCGGCGGGGCCACGCTGGCGATCGGGATCCTCGGCGTGAACTACGGGGTCACGCTCCATCCTCAGGCCGGGGTGGCCGGGCGCATGCTCGGCCTCTCGCTGGCGCTCGCGGTCGCGGCCAGCGTGATGCTGCCGCTCTCGGGCTGGATCATCCTGCTGAGCGCCGTCGCCCACTCGGCGCGGCGGCTGCCGCTCTGGCCGCGGCTCGAGGAGGTGTGATGCTCCGCATCGCCGGGCTCACCCGCCGCTACGGGACACTCGTGGCGCTCGACGGCGTCTCGCTCACGGTGGCGCCGGGCGAGATCGCCGGGCTGCTCGGCGCCAACGGCGCGGGCAAGAGCACGCTGCTGCGCACCGCCGCCGGCCTGCAGCCCCCGGACGCGGGCACGGTCAGCGCCGACGGCGTCGATCTCTGGGCCTCGCCGGTCGAGGCCAAGCGCCGCATCGGCTACGCCGCCGAGGAGCCGCGGTTCTACGAGGAGCTGTCCGCCGAGGAGCACCTGGCGTTCGTGGCCGCGGTGCGCGGCCTCGACGCCGCCGAGGCCAAGGCCCGCGCCGAGGACCTGCTGGGCCGCTTCGGCCTGGCGGACCGCGCGCGCGAGCCGGTGTCGCGCTTCTCGCACGGCATGCGCAAGAAGCTGTCGTTCGTCGCCGCGATCCTGCACCGCCCGCCGGTGCTGCTCTGCGACGAGGCGCTCGAGGGCTTCGACGCCGCCTCGGCCCTGGCGGCCAAGTCCGAGCTGCGCGCCCTGGCCACCGCCGGCTGCGCGGTCCTGTTCTCGAGCCACGTCACCGAGACCATCGAGCGGCTCTGCGACCGCGCCACCCTGCTGCACCAGGGTCGCGTGGCGCGCGTCATCGAGCGGTCGGCCTGGGGCGCGCCGCCATCGGGGCCCTCTGCGCTGGAACGTGAATTCCTGGTCGTCGCCGGTCCCACCCCCCGTTGAGGAGATCTCCATGCGGCATGCTGCGCTCCTGCTCCCCCTGGTCCTGAGCCTCGTCGCGGCGCCGGCCGCCTTCGCCCAGTCGAGCGTGAGCGACGACCTGCTGTTCGCCGCCCCCACGCCGGAGGAGCTGCGGGCGCGCCTGCTCGCGCACGCCGACACGATCGCGCGCACGGACGCCCCCGAGGCGTCGCGCGCCATGGCCTATCGCGGCGCCAGCTTCGCGCGCGCGGGCGAGGCCGACAGCGCGGTCGCCGCCTACCAGCGGGCCTTCGAGCTGGACCACGATCGCCGCTACGAGATCGCCGACGCGCTGATGACGCGCATGGCCCCGGGCGACGCGGAGCGGGCGCTCGCGGTCCTGCGCCCGATCCAGCCCCGGAACCCCGAGCTGCCGGACGTGAGCGAGGGCACCATCCAGGGGATGTTCGCGTGGGCGCACTACCTGGGCGGGCACGCCGACAGCGCGGCGCGCCTGCTGGCCCCGGTCGAGACCTGGCTCAGCCTGCGGGCCGAGTGGCGCTACCGCATGGCGTGCGTGGCGTTCGAGCGGCAGGACTGGCCGCGCGTCATGGTGCTGCTGACGCCGCTCGCCGTCGCCTCGCGGGACTTCGACACCGACGTGATGGGGATGATGAAGGCGACCGCCGAGAAGCTGAACGCGGGCCGCCGGCTCGAGCCCGGGCTCCAGCAGGAGATCGCCCTGCGCGACCGGCTCGAAGCCGAGCTGCTCCAAGACCTGGGGGCGCGCCGCGTGGGCTTCCGCGGCGCCGACGGCTTCCCGCTCGGCGGCATCCTGCTCGCCCCGCGCGGGCCGAGCCGTCCCCGGGCGGCGGTGGTGGTCGTGGCGTCGGAGGACACGCTGGCCGCCTACGACACGCTCGCCGTGGGCCTGCGGCGGCTGGGCTTCGCGGTGATGCTGCTCGAGGAGCGCGGCTCGGGCCGGTCGCTCACGACCGGGTGCCCGCTCCCCACCTCGTGGCGCGGCCGCGAGGAGGCGATGGAGCATGCCTGCGCCACCGACGTGCGCGCCGCCCTGACCGCGCTCGGGCGCGAGGCCAAGGCCGACACCAGCCACTACCTGGTGGTCGGGGTGGGCCCGAGCGCCCCGATCGCCGTGGAGGCCGCGACCCGCGACCCGCGCGCGGGGGTCCTGATGCTGGTGACCCCGGGGCCAGCGCCGGTCGAGCGGGGGCGGATGCGGGC
>VBPB01000091.1:21304-35109 GCA_005893365.1 Candidatus Eiseniibacteriota bacterium | reverse complement strand
AACGAGGGGGCCCACTTCGACTCGCTCGGCATCGCCGGCGTGTGCGGCGGCGACGGCGGCGCCAATCCCGGCTGTCATCTGGTGCCCATCAAGATCGCGTCCGGCCACGCCAACACCGCGACCTCGTTCGACATCGCGCGCGCCATGCTCTACGCGACGCGCGTCGGCGCCCGGGCCATGAACCTCTCGTTCGCGGGCGGCGGCCCGAGCCGGCTCGAGCGGCTGGCCATGCAGGAGGCCATCACCCACGGCTGCGTCGTGGTCGCGGCGGCCGGCAACCGCGGGTACTTCGATGGCCCGCTGCCGCAATACCCGGCGGCGTACGCGGCCGACGGGCTCGGCATCCAGGTCGGCGCGAGCGACGCGTGGGACCAGCGCGCCAGCTGGTCGTCGTACGGTCCCGGTCTCGACCTGCTCGCCCCGGGAGTCGACATCTGGAGCACCTGGATGACCTACCCCACGCCGCTCGGCATCATCCGTCCCGGCTACATCATGCTCTCGGGCACGTCGTTCGCGGCCCCGTTCGCCACCGGCACCGTCGGCCTGCTGGCGGCCGCGCGGCCCGAGCTGATGGACACCGACTTCCAGCACCTGCTGCGCGAGAGCGCCGACGACCTGCCGCCCGCCGGGCCCGACCAGGAGACCGGCTGGGGACGGCTCGACGCGGCGGCCGCTCTGCGCGCGGTGGATCCCACGCTCGGCATCTGGCACGACGAGGTGGCGGGCGCCACGTTCACCGGCGCCGGCTTGGGCACGCTGCGCCTGGGCGAGCCGGGGCCGGCGGCGATGGAGCGACTCGCGGGCCCGGTGCGCGTCGAGTTCATCGCCGTCACCACGACGGTGGTCCTGCCCGACTCGTTCGTGCCGCCGGTGCGCGTGTGGCCGCGGGTGGGCGGCACGTTCACGATGCGCGGCGATCTCGCCCTGCCCTACTTCACGCCCTGGGCCGAGGTCATCGCCCAGGACGACCGCTCGTTCACGCTGCGCGGCTACATCGCCCGGGTCGCCGACTCCACGTGTGCACCGCCCGACCAGGCGCGCTTCGGGTTCACGGTGCTGGGCCCGGTGCGCCGCGCGGCCCCGGTGGCGGCCCCGCGGCACGCGCCGTCGGCCGCCCGGCTCGCGGCCACGCCCGATCCGTTCCGCGCCGCGACCCGGATCACCGGCCCGCCCGGGGCGCCGGTGGTCATCCTCGACGTGGCCGGGCGGGTGGTGCGTCGCGGCGTCCTCGATGGCAGAATGGGCAGCCTGGAATGGGATGGGCTCGACACGCTCGGCCGGCGGGTGCGGCCGGGCCTCTACTTCGTGCGCTGCGAGGGGCCGGACGGCCCCCGGCTCGCCAGGGTGGTGCGACTTGAATAGACGACGGGGCGGCCGGCGATGGTCCGGCGTGGCGCTGGCGCTACTGCTCGCCGGCTGCGGGCGTTTCGACGCCCGCGACTGGGCGCGGGTGCGCGAGGTCACGCCGTCGTTCCTCATCGCCCGCACCGCGGACGACGCGGCCCTGGCCAGCGACCGTCACGGCCGCGTCGCCCTCACCTGGGTGACGAACGGGCCGGGCGGCCAGGACCTGTGGCTCTCGCTCTCCAGCGACAGCGGGGTCACCTTCGCCCCGCCCCTGCGCGTCAACCCGCGCGAGGGCGGCGTCGCCTCGCAGGCCGAGAGCCGCCCGCTGCCGGTGTTCGGTCCGGGCGGCGAGCTGCTGGTGGTGTGGTCGCAGCGCCGCGGCCACGACCCGCTGGTGGCCGACCTGGTAGCGAGTGCGGTCGCCGTCGGGGCGCGCGCGCCCGCGGCCCCGGTCGTCATCAACGACGACGCCGGCGACGCCCTGCCCACCTATCACGGCTTCGCGGCGGTCACGTTCCTGCCGGGCGGCGGGGTGTTCGCCGCCTGGATGGACCACCGCGAGGGCGTCCGCCAGGGCGAGAGCGCGGGGCACGCCTCCTCCATCTTCTACGCGGTGAGCGGGGACGGCGGGGCGACCTGGTCCGACAACCGGTCGCTCACCGGCCAGGCGTGTCCGTGCTGCCGGCCGGCGGCGATCGGCGACGCCGACGGCGTGGTGGCGGTCGCCTACCGCGCCGAGCAGGGCGACCGGCGCGAGCCGGCGCTCGCCATCTCGCGCGACCGCGGCGGCTCCTTCGCGCTCGACTCGGTGGTCGTGGCCGACGGCTGGCGGCTCCCGGTCTGCCCGGTGGACGGACCGGCGCTCTCGGTGGACGCCGCGGGCGGCGGCCAGTACGCATGGTACTCGGGCGCGGGCGAGGCCGGCGTGTGGATCGCCGCGTGGCACCCGAGCGCCGGGCTGGCGGGGGCGCGCCGCCCGCTCGCGGACGACCTGGTACGCCCCGGACACCCGCACCTGGCGACCCTCGGCGGCGCCACGCTCATCGCCGTCGAGGGCACGCCGCGCGCGGACACCACGCGGCGCGTGGTGGCGGTGCGCACGCTCGACCCCGACGGCTCGCTCACGCCGTGGCTGTTCCTCGGCGCCCAGGCGGGCGATGGCTGGGTCGCCACCCCCGGCGAGCGCACCGCCCTCGTGTGCTGGACCGAGCGCGAGGACGGGACGAGCCGCGTGCGCGTGGCGCGCGTCACGCGGCGCGGGCGGTAGCGGCGGGCGAACGCGCCCCGGGGCGCGTTCCGCCGGCCGGCTTCGGAGGCGCTCAGGCCGCCGGCGTCGCCGCCTCCACCACCCGCCCGGCGCGCAGCACCGTCGCCTCGTCCCACGGTCGGCCCACCAGCTGCATCGCGAGCGGGAGGCCCGCTCGGGTCCGGCCGACCGGCAGCGTCAGCGCCGGCCAGCCGAGGAAGTTGAACGGGGCGGTGAACCGCGTGGGCGCGGGCACGCCGAGCGGTGGGGCGATATCGGGCATGGTCGGCGTGCTCAAGAGATCCAGCTCGGCGCAGCGCGCCGCGGTGGCCGCGCGCAGGGCGGCGCGCGCCTGCTGGGCACGGATCATGGCGTCGGGCGCGAAGGCGTGGGCGGCGAGCAGCCGGAGGCGCGCGAACTCGCCGTAGTCGGCGGCCCGCTCGCTCAGCCAGCGCCGGTGGAAGACCGCCGCCTCCACCGCCAGCAGCGCGTAGTTGACCACCCGCATCTCGGCCATCGCCGGGAGATCGACCGGGACCAACTCCGCTCCCCCGGCCGCGAGCGCCTGGAGCCCCGCTCGCCAGGCGGCCTCCACCTCGGAGGTCCCGAGCGGCTCGCCGGCCCCATCGTCGCCGAGCACGCCGATGCGCAGGCCGCGGACACCGTCGTTCAGCGCCGCCAGGTATGGCGGCACCGGCACGGCGCGGGTGCGCGGGTCCTTCGGGTCGTGCCCGGCGATGGCCTCCAGCACGAGTGCCGCGTCGGTCACCGAGCGGGTCATCGGTCCCAGATGGTCGAGCGACCACGAGAGCGGCACCGCCCCATCCAAGCTCACGCGCCCGAACGTCGGCTTGAACCCGACGATGCCGCACAGGGCTCCCGGGATGCGGATCGAGCCGCCGGTGTCGCTGCCCAGCGCCGCGAACACCATGCCGTCGGCGACGGCGGCCCCCGAGCCGCTGCTCGATCCGCCCGCGTCGCGGCTCAGGTCGTGGGGATTGCGTGTGGGGCCGTAGTGGGGATTGTTGGAGCCCGGCGAGTAGGCGAACTCCGGCATGCGCGTCTTGCCGATGATGATCGCCCCCGCACGCTCGAGCCGAGCCACCGCCTCGGCGTCCACGTCGGCGGGCCGGTCGGCGAGGATCTTCGAGCCCGCGGTGGTCGGTGTGCCGCGCATCGCCAGCAGGTCCTTGATGGCGACCGGAATGCCGTGGAGCGGCCCGCGATACCGCCCCGCCTCGATCTAAGGCATTGATCTCGGCGTCCCGCGCGCCGATGCGCAAGAGCGCCCGCTTCGTCAGCGCGACCGATGAGACCTTGCGGGCCCGGAGGTGCGGGGCGATCGCCGCGATGGAGTCGGTGCCTGCCGCGGCCACCCCGCGAGGGTCCGGCGATGGCGCGGCGATGGCGCGGGCCTCGGGCTCGGGCCAGTGCCCCTCCGGCCCGCGACTCTTGAGATAGTCCGGCAGCTGATCGCCGGGGACTTCGGCCTCCAGCGCCTCGAAGGCCAGCACGTTCTGCAGCATGCCGGTCTCGACGACGCGCTCGAGGTCGCCCGCGTCGAGCGGGATGCCCGCCTCGCGCAGGTTGGCGCGCAGGCGATCGATCAGAATGTCCTGGGTCTCGGTCCGGCTCATCCGCACGCCTCCCTGGGGGCCAGGCCGGACATCCTCGCCGCAGGCCGCCGGCTCGTCAATCGCCGGCCACTCGAACCGGCGGGCGAACCGGCGGGCGATTGACCGTCCGTTCCGGCGCCCCGTAGCATGGGCGCGCATCCGCGCCGCACCCCGCGTGCCCCCATGCCGGAGTAAGGTCGTGGCCGATCTCGTGATGGTGATCGAGGACGAGAAGGAGATCCGCGACCTCGTCCGCTACAACCTGGAGCGCGCCGGCTTCCGCGTCGCCCTCGCGGACAACGGCGAGGACGGGCTCGAGCGCATCTTCGCCGCCCGCCCCGATGCCGTAGTGCTCGACCTCATGCTGCCGGGGTTGAGCGGCCTCGAGGTGCTGCGCGAGCTGCGCGGCGAGCCGGTGACCCGCGACCTGCCGGTGGTGGTGCTCACCGCGCGGGCGGCGGAGATGGACAAGCTGTTGGGCTTCGAGCACGGCGCCGACGACTACCTCACCAAGCCCTTCAGCCCGCGCGAGCTGGTGGCGCGCCTGCAGGCGCTGCTGCGCCGGGCCCGGCCGTCGCGCGCCGAGCCGGTGGTCCAAGTCGGCGGGCTGCGCGTGGACGCCGACGCGCGCGAGGCGCGCTTCCTGGGCAAGCCGCTCACGCTCACGCCGCGCGAGTTCGATCTGCTCGCCTTCCTCGCCCACCACGCCGGCCGGGTGCTCTCGCGCGAGGAGCTGCTGCGCAAGGTCTGGGGCTACGACTATCTGGGCGAGACGCGCACCGTCGATGTCCACGTCCGGCGCCTGCGGCTCAAGCTGGGCGAGAGACACCACGTCATCGAGACGGTGACCGGGGCGGGCTACAAGTTGGTCGCGCCCAAGAAGCCCGCCGAGCGGCGCGGGAAGAAGTCGTGAGGAACGACCCCGGCCCGCCGGCCGGCCGCGGCGGGACGACATGACCCCCTCGATCCGGCTCAGGCTCTTCCTCGTCCAGGCGCTGGTGCTGCTCGCGGCGCTCGCGGTCGTCACGCTGCTCGCCTTCCGGCAGCAGCGGGCCTGGGCGCTGCGCGAGAGCGAGGAGACCCTGCAGCACGCGGCCCTGCCCGCCGCCGCGCGGTTGCCGGCCGTCGCCGATTGGGACTCGCTGGCGGACCGGCTGGGCGACGAGCTGGCCTTCCGCGTCACGCTCATGGACCGCGCCGGGCGCGTGCTGGGCGACTCGCAGGTCGAGCGCGACCGCATCGCCGAGGTCGAGAACCACGCGCATCGGCCCGAGATGGCCGCCGCCCTGGCGGGACGGGTGGGCCAGGCCGTGCGCCGCAGCGCCACGCTGGGGCTCGACCTGGTCTACGTGGCCGTGCCGGCCCCGGCGGGACGCGAGGTGGCGGTGCTGCGCCTCGCCGAGCCGCTCACCGTGGCCGCCGCGATGGCGGCCGCGCTGCTCCGCCTCTCGCTCTGGGTGGCGCTGGCGGCACTCCTGCTCACCCTGCCGCTGCTGCTGTGGGCGGTGGGTCGCCACTCCGGCCGCATCGCCGAGCTGGAGTCGGTGGCGCACCGGCTCGCGGCCGGCGACCCCGCGGCGCGGGCCCGCGAGATCCCCGCCGACGAGCTGGGCCGGCTCGGCCACGCGGTCAATCACATGGCCGAACAGGGCCGGGCCCGGCTCGACGCGCTGGAGCGCGAGCGCGACGAGCGCGAAGCCATCCTCGCCCACATGAGCGACGGCGTGGCGCTGGTGGACGATCACGCACGCGTCGCCCGCATGAACCGCGGGTTCGCGGAGCTGCTCGGCATGCCGATGCCGGCCGCCCCCGGCACCGCGCTGCGCGAGTTCGCGCGCGTGCCCGAGCTGGACGAGCTGATCGCCCGGGCCCGGCGCGAGGACCGGCCGGTGGAGGCCGACCTGCGCCTGTGGGCCGCGGCCCAGCGCCCGGTCCACGCGACCGCCACCCCGCTGCCCGCCGGCGGCGGCCGCTCGGTGCTGGTCGTGCTGCACGACCTCTCGGAGTCCGAGCGGCTCGACCGCGTGCGACAGGACTTCGTGGCCAACGTCTCGCACGAACTGCGCACGCCGCTCACCTCGCTGCGCGGCTACGCCGAGACGCTGCTGGACGGCGGCCTCGAGGACGCCGAGCGCCGCGAGGGGTTCGTGCGCGTCATCCGCGACCAGGCGGTGCGGCTCGAGGCCCTGGCGGAAGATCTATTGGTGCTCGCCACGCTGGAGCGTCCCGGGGCCACGCTCCACCGCGAACCGCTGAATCTGAGAGAGTTGGTCGAGCGGCAGGCGGCGGGATTCCGCGCGCGGGCCCGGCAGGCCGGCCTCACGCTGGAGGTAGCGCCCGGCCCGGCCCTGGCGGTCACCGCCGACCGCGTGCGGCTCGAGCAGGTGGTGGCCAACCTGCTCGACAACGCGGTCAAGTACACCGAGCGCGGCGGCGTGACGGTCCGGCTCGGCGAGGCCGAGGGGTCGGCGTGGTGCGAGGTGAGCGACACCGGCTCCGGCATCCCCGCCGAGGAACGGTCGCGCGTGTTCGAGCGCTTCTACCGGGTGGACAAGGCGCGCTCGCGCGAGAAGGGGGGCACCGGGCTCGGCCTCTCGATCGTGAAGCACATCATCGGGCTCCACGACGGCGAGGTCTCGGTGCAGAGCCGCGTGGGCGAGGGCAGTACGTTCCGCTTCGAGATCCCGCGCGCCCCCGCGGACGCCTGAGCGAAGGCCCGCGCCCCCGCGGACGCCTGAGCGAAGGCCCGCGCCCCCGCCTCCGCGGCGCGCCGCTCTTTCCAACTTCCGGCAACCCTCGCGGCCCCATGATGACGGCGTCGCCGGAGCGGGTTGGACGACGTGCGGAACTCCGGTCGGCAGTGACAGGTGCCACGCAGCGCACACACGCAGCAGAAAGGACACCGCCACGATGACCCTCCGCGATCACGCACTCGCCGCGGCCCTCGCCGGTCTGCTCGCCGCCACGACGTCGGCGCATGCCCAGGGGACGACCCCCGCGACGGAGTCGGACAGCCTGCCGGGCTCCAAGCCCCCGCCGCTCCCCTCCGCGGCCGGAATCGTCTCGACGCCCCCGGACTTCCCGCGTGGCCGCGTGACCGGGGTCGCCTTCGCCGACTACTTCTACAACGCGCAGGGCGATCCCCGGCACGCCTACAACGGCGCCGGGGCCGACACGGTGAATCCGGTCTACATCGACGGCTCGGGCAAGCCGATCGGACGCGACTTGAACGGCCTCCAGATCCGGCGGCTGTACTTCCAAGTGGACAACGATCTCTCCTACCGATTCTCGACCCGCTTCCGCGTCGAGGCCGACAGCAAGGCGCTCAGTTCGGACGGCAAGATCGGCGTGTTCGTGAAGGGCGCCTACCTGCGCTGGCGCAACCTCGTGCCGCGCGGGGACGCCTCGATGGGGATGATCGCCGCGCCCACGTTCACGAACGCCGAGGACTTCTGGCAGTACCGCTCGGTGGAGAAGACCATCACCGACTTCCGCGGCCTCGCCTCGTCCGCCGACCTGGGCGTGAGCCTGATCGGGTTCGCGGACGAGGGCCACCACGCGGGCTACGCGGTGATGATCGGTGACGACTCCGGGCAGAAGCCCGAGACCAACCGGCAGAAGCGCGCCTACCTGGCGCTGCCGCTGCGCTGGAGCGACCTGCGCCTCGAGCCCTACGTGGACTACGAGGTCGTCGCCGGCGGCAAGGACCGCGCGCTCTACAAGGTCTTCGCCGGCTACGAGCGCTACCGGTGGGCGGTCGGCGCCGAAGCGTTCACGCAGGTGCAGCACGCGCCGAGCGGTCCGTTCAAGGAGCCGCGCGGTGCGTCGCTCTTCGTGCGGTCCACGCCGTTCACGAGCCTCGCCGGGTTCGCCCGCGTGGACTACTGGGCGCCGGACCA
Organism: Candidatus Eiseniibacteriota bacterium; assembly: GCA_005893365.1. Lineage (GTDB taxonomy): Bacteria > Eisenbacteria > RBG-16-71-46 > RBG-16-71-46 > RBG-16-71-46 > WS-11. The sequence goes on along the minus strand of VBPB01000091.1, from coordinate 27,001 downwards.
GCGCACCGCGAAGCGCGTGGATCAGGTCCTGTGGCTCGCGGGCCTCGACTACCAGCCGATCCGCGAGGTCCACGTGATGCCCAACGTGGAAGCGATGCGGTACCGCGCCCGGGGCGGGGCGGCCGCACCCACCTCCCACGACCTGCAGCTGCGCCTGACCCTGTCCTACACGTTCGCGAGGCCGCAATCCTGACGTCGACCCGAGAGGAGACCCCCTCCATGCATCGCATCCTTCGCTTCGCAGCCCTGGCCCTGATCACCGTCGCGGCGGCCATCCCCGCGGGCGCGCAGAGCCTCACCGGCGCCGGGGCCACGTTCCCGTACCCCATCTACTCCAAGTGGTTCGACGCCTATCACAAGCAGACCGGCGTCTCGATCAACTACCAGTCGATCGGCAGCGGCGCCGGCATCCAGCAGGTGAAGGCCGGCACGGTGGACTTCGGCGCCAGTGACGCCGCGCTCTCCAACGACCGGCTGAAGGAGCTGCCGCGCCGGATCCTCCACTTCCCGACCGTCGGTGGAGCGGTGGCGATGGTTTACAACCTGCAAGGGCTGGACAAGCCGCTCCAGCTGACGCCCGAGATCATCACCGGCATCTACATGGGCCAGATCACGGTGTGGAACGACAAGAAGGTGGCGGCGGCCAACCCCGGCGTCACACTTCCGCCCGCCCCGGTGATGGCCGTGCACCGCTCGGACGGCAGCGGCACCACCAACATCTTCACCTCCTACCTCGCGGCGGTCAGCGGCGAGTGGAAGGAGATCATCGGCGCCAACACCTCGGTCTCCTGGCCGTCGGGGATCGGCGGCAAGGGCAACGAAGGCGTGGCGGGGCTGGTGCGCCAGACCCCGGGTGCCATCGGCTACGTGGAGCTGGCGTACGCGAAGCAGAATCAGCTCACCGTGGCCCCGGTCCGAAACCAGGCGGGCCGGTTCGTCCTCCCGTCGCTGGCCTCGACGACCGCGGCCGTGGAGGGCTCGGCGGCGGCGCTCGCCAGGGACGTGCGCACGCCGATCGTCAACGCCCCCGGCCCCGACGCGTATCCGATCTCCGGGCTCACCTTCCTGCTCGTCTATCGCGACTCGAAGGATCCCGCCAAGGCCAAGACGCTCGCGGACTTCATCGCCTGGGCGATGCGTGACGGTCAGGCGATGGTCGAAGCCCTGGACTACGCCAAGCTGCCCGACGCGGTGATCAAGGTGAACCAGGCCAACCTCAAGCTCCTGACCGCGAGCGGCAAGCCGGTCTTCGCCGGCCGCTAGGGCGGTCGCGACGATGTCCACAGCGCTCACTGCCGGCGCGGCCGCAAGCCCCATGCGGCCCGCCACCGCGCGCCGCCGGCTCTCGCGCCTCGCCGACCAAGTCCATCAGCGGGCGCTGGGTGCCACGGCGCTGCTGGTGTTCCTGGCCGTGGGCCTCATCGTCTTCGAGGTCGTGCGCGGCTCGGCCCCCGCGCTGGGCACGCTGGGCTGGCGCTTCCTGATCGGCACCGAGTGGGACCCGGTCGCCGACCACTACGGGGCGCTGCCCTACCTGTTTGGCACGCTGGTCTCCTCGGCGCTCGCCATGGTGATGGCGGTGCCGCTCGGCGTGGGGACCGCGGTCTACCTGGCCGAGCTCGCCCCGCCGCGGGTGGGGGCCGTGGTCGCCTTCGTGGTCGAGCTGCTCGCCTCGATCCCCAGCATCGTCTACGGCATCTGGGGTCTGTTCGTGCTCGCCCCCTTCCTGCGCTCGCTGGTCGAGCCCTGGCTGATCGCGCACCTGGGCTTCCTGCCGCTGTTCCAGGGCTTCCCGTTCGGCATCGGCATGCTCAACGCCGGCATCGTGCTGGCGGTCATGGTGGTGCCCACCATCGTCTCGCTCGCGCGCGAGATCCTGCTCGCCATGCCCGGCTCGCTGCGCGAGGCGGCACTCGCCCTCGGCGCCACGCGGGCCGAGGGCCTGGGCGTCCTGCTGGACGCCGCACGCCCCGGCATCCTGGGCGCGGCGATCCTGGCGCTGGGGCGGGCGCTCGGCGAGACCATGGCGGTGACCATGGTGATCGGGAACACCAACCGCATCTCGGCCTCGCTGCTGGCCCCGGGCTCCACCATGGCGAGCGTCATCGCCAACGAGTTCACCGAGGCGACCGGACAGCTCTACCTGTCGGCCTTGACCGAGATCGCGCTGGTGCTGTTCGCGCTCACGGTGGTCATCAACGCCCTGGCCCGGCTGCTGGTGCTGTGGACGACGGGAGGGAGACGCGATGTCGCGGGTAGCGCCTGAGACGCTCCGCCCGCTGCGCGTGCGCGCGCCGGCGCCGGCGCGCAAGCTCTGGAACGGGCTGGTCATCGCCCTGTGCACGCTGTGCGCGGCGCTCATCCTGCTGCCGCTGGCGCTCATCGTCGGCCACCTGCTCGCGCGCGGGCTCGCGGGGCTCACGCTCGGGTTCTTCGTGCACCTGCCCACGCCGGTGGGCGAGCCCGGCGGCGGCATGGCCAACGCCATCGTCGGCACGTTCATCCTCGCCGGACTCGCCAGCCTGATGGCCGTGCCGGTGGGCGTCGGCGCGGGCGTGTGGCTCGCCGAGTACGGGCGGGGTCGCCTCGGCGGCCTGGTGCGCTACACCGCCGACGTCATGAGCGGGGTGCCCTCGATCGTCGTGGGGGTCGCGGCCTACGGGCTGGTGGTGGTGCCGATGGGACGCTTCTCGGCGCTGGCGGGGAGCGTGGCGCTGGCGCTGCTCATGCTGCCGACCATCATCCGCTCGACCGAGGAGGTGGTGCGCCTGGTGCCCCGCTCGTACCGCGAGGCGGCGCTGGCGCTGGGCGCACCGCAGTGGCGCGTCATCCAGCAGGTGGTGGTACCCGCCGCCTCGGGCGGCATCGTGACCGCGAGCCTGCTGGCGCTGGCCCGCGCGGCGGGCGAGACCGCCCCGCTCCTGTTCACCGCCCTCGGCAACCGGTTCTGGTCGCTGCGCATCGATCAGCCGATGGCGTCGCTGCCGGTCTACATCTTCGACTACGCCAAGGCCCCCTACGAGGACTGGAACCGCCAGGCCTGGACCGGGGCGCTGGTGCTCTTGATCATGGTCTCGCTGGTCTCGGGGCTGCTGCGCCTGACCACGCGACGGCTGCCGAGGCGCTGATGGTCGCCGACCCGAGCGTCAAGCCCTCGCCCACGATCCGCACCGAGCTGCCGAGCCGGCCCGCCGGCCCCAGCGGGGACGGCGAGGATCGCCGCGGGCCGGCCGCGCCCGCCACACCCGAGCCGGGCGCGATGCACGCCGCCCCGGCGCCGCAGATCCGGCTGCGCACGCACGCCTTCGATCTGTTCTACGGCGCCCATCAGGCCCTGAAGGCGGTCACGCTCGAGGTGCCGTCCCACAGCGTCACCGCCATCATCGGCCCCTCCGGCTGCGGCAAGAGCACGCTGCTGCGCGCCTTCAACCGCATGAACGACCTGATCCCGGGCGTGCGGGTCGGCGGGCGGGTCGAGCTCTCCGGCAACGACGTCTACGCGCCCGCCACCGACGTGGTCGAGCTGAGGCGGCGCGTCGGCATGGTGTTCCAGCGCCCCAATCCGTTCCCCAAGTCGATCTTCGACAACGTGGCCTTCGGCCTGAGGCTGCTGGGCGTGCGCGACCGCGGCGAGCTGGAGGCCCGGGTCGAGCAGAGCCTGCGCCGCGCCGCATTGTGGGACGAGGTGCGCGACCGGCTCGGCCGCTCCGCGCTGGCGCTCTCGGGCGGGCAGCAGCAGCGGCTGTGCATCGCGCGCGCGCTGGCGGTGGAGCCCGAGGTGCTGCTGATGGACGAGCCGGCCTCGGCGCTCGACCCCACCGCCACCGCGCGCATCGAGGAGCTGGCGCTCGAGCTCAAGGCGCGCTATACGATCCTGGTCGTGACCCACAACATGCAGCAGGCGGCGCGCATCTCCGACCTCACCGCCTTCATGCTGCAGGGCGAGCTGATCGAGGTGGGCGAGACCCGCGCGCTGTTCACGCGCCCGCGGCAGAAGCTCACCGAAGACTACATCACCGGACGCTTCGGCTGATCCGGCGCTTCCCACACGAGGCAGGCGTGGAACGACATTTCGAACGGGATCTCGAGGAACTCAAGGAGCAGCTGCTGCTCATGGGCGGCCGCGCCGAGGCCAACGTGCTCAAGGCGGTCGAGGCGTTGCGCCGGCTCGACGAGCCGCTGGCGCGCGAGGTGTTCGCCGACGACCATATCATCGATCGCATGGAGATCGACATCGAGGAGCGCTGCCTCCGGCTGCTGGCGCTGCAGCAGCCCCTGGCGCGGGACCTGCGCTTCATCACCGCCGTGCTCAAGATCAACAACGATCTCGAGCGGGTCGGCGACCACGCCGTGAACATCGCCGGGAGTGCCGCGCGCCTGGCCCCGGCGCCGCACCTCCAGCCGCTGGTGGACATCCCGCGCCTGGCCAAGCTCGCGGGCGGGATGTTGCACGATGCGCTCGACGCGTTCGTGCGGCGCGACACCGAGCGCGCCCGCCGGCTGTGCCGCGAGGACGACGCGGTGGACCTGCTCAACCGCCAGGTCTTCGACGAGCTCATCCGCTACATGACCGCGGACCCCTCGGCCGTCCCGCGCGCGATGGAGCTGATCCTGGTGTCGCGCAACCTCGAGCGGGTGGCCGACCTGGCCACCAACATCGCCGAAGAGGTGGTGTTCATCGCCGAGGCCCGCATCATCAAGCACCACGCCGAGGACGAAGAGCCGGACGACCAGTTCAGCCGGTCGTAGCGACGGGATCGCGGGTCAACGCGCCAATGGACTCTCCCAGACGCGTGACAGCAGCGCTTTCAGCCGGGCGAAGTCCCCGGGTCCGAGCTCGGCACGCCACTCGCGCTCGATGTCACGGAGGATGTCGTGGACCTTGGCGTAGGCGGCACGCCCGCGTCGCGTGAAACGCACGATCCGTGCCCGGCCCTCGTCCGGCGCGTCGGCCCGGACCACGTAACCGAGACCCTCGAGGCTCCGGAGCAGCTGGTTCATCGCCTGCTTGCTCATGCCGGCGCGCTCGGCGAGCAGGCTCGGACGAACCCCATCCGGGCCCGGGAACTGCAGCACCGCCATGTGCGGCATGCTCAGCCCGTCGAAGCCCGCCGCATCGAGCTCATGGATGATCCGGCGATGGATCGCCTGGGCCGGGACCCGCAGCAGGGCACCGATGAGCATCTCCCCCGTCTGGGGCGGGGGGCCCTTGGGCAAGACCGGCATTGACATCCTCAGTAAACTTAGTTTACCATAGACCTCAGTAAACGCAGTGTACCTGAACGGAGGCTCCCATGGCACGGCAGACCCTCGACCTCCACGTCAATCCATCCGACGAGACCATCCGTCTCGGGCCGCTCACGGTGCGCTTCCTGCTCACCGGGGACCACTCGACGGGCAGCGTCGCGGCCTTCGAGCTCACGGTCCCGCGTGCGCAACGCCTGACGGCTCCCGCGCACCACCACGACCATTACGAGGAGACGGTCTACGGCGTCGCCGGCGTGCTGACCTGGACCGTCGACGGCCGACCGATCGAGGTCGGGCCGGGCCAGGCCCTGTGCATCCCACGCTGCGCCGTCCACCGGTTCGACAACCACGGCGACCAGGACGTGACGGCGCTCTGCGTGATCACCCCCGCCGCGATCGGGCCGCAGTACTTTCGAGAGGCCGCCGCGGTGATCGACGCGGCGGCGGGTG
>VBPB01000091.1:10466-21247 GCA_005893365.1 Candidatus Eiseniibacteriota bacterium | reverse complement strand
CCTCCTGTTCCACATCCTGAAGCGTGGCGAGCAGCGGAAGGGCGCCATCGCCGCGGTCGAGTTCGAGGGCGAGCCCTACGCGGCCGGGATCTCCTTCTTCGTGGGCAACCTCGCGCCGGGGAAGGGCCCGGGACTGCATCGGCACCCGTATGCGGAGACGTGCATCGTGCTCGCCGGCCGGGTGGCCATGGTCGTCGGGGGCGAAGAGGTGGTTGCCGTCGCCGGCGACATCGTCGTGATCGGACCCGCGACGCCGCACCGCTTCACCGCCATCGGCGACCAACGGCTCGACATGGTCTGCGTCCACGCGTCCGACCGCTTCATCATCGAGTCCCTCGCCGACGGTGGATGACGAGGCCGGCGGGCGCCAGCCGGATGTCTGGAGTCCGGCGTGGTCGATCCCGAGCCGGGCGGCCTCCAGCCCACCCCGATGCCCCCCGCGCGGGCCGGCCCCGGGTGACGCCTGCCGTGTCATCTTCATGACGCGCGGCCGCCGGGTCATCCACCCTTCCGCGCCCGCGCGTCGCGTGCTACGCTCCGGCCTCTTTCGCGCGCCGCGTCACGGGCTCCGGCGGTCCGCGCGCCGCCCGCGCGTGGAGGCCGCGCCCGCCCCACGCTTCGCTCCCCAACCCGAGGCCCCGCTTGACTCTGGACACCGACACCTCCGACCTCAAGGCCGTCGAAGCCCTCAAGAACGGTCGCGACCGCATCCTCGCCGAGCTGCGCAAGGTCATCGTCGGCCAGGACCAGGTCGTGGATCAGCTGCTCACCGCGCTGTTCGCCAACGGCCACGTGCTGCTGGTGGGGGTGCCGGGGCTCGCCAAGACGCTGCTGGTCTCGAGCCTGGCGCGCGTGCTGGACCTCAAGTTCAACCGCATCCAGTTCACGCCCGACCTGATGCCGAGCGACATCACCGGCACCGACGTGCTGGAGGAGAGCGGCGGCGGCCGGCGCGAGATCCGCTTCATCCCGGGGCCGGTGTTCGCCAACATCGTGCTCGCCGACGAGATCAACCGCACGCCGCCCAAGACCCAGGCCGCGCTGCTCCAGGCGATGCAGGAGAAGCAGGTCACCGCCGGCGGCCAGACCTTCAACCTGTCGCTGCCGTTCTTCGTGCTGGCGACGCAGAACCCGATCGAGCTGGAGGGCACCTACCCGCTGCCCGAGGCGCAGCTCGACCGGTTCATGTTCAACGTGCTGGTGGATTACCCCACGCAGGAGGAGGAGGAGAAGATCGTCGCCACGACCACCTCGGCCTACGAGGCCAAGCTCGAGCGGGTGCTGGGCGCCGAGGACATCCTGGCGCTGCAGCGCATCATCCGCCGCGTGCCGGTGGCCGACCACGTGGTGCGCTACGCGGTGCGGCTGGCGCGGGCGACGCGCGGCGGCGCGGGTGCCCCCGGTGGTGCGTTGAGTGGCGACCTGGTGGGCAAGTGGGTGTCGTGGGGGGCCGGCCCGCGCGCCTCGCAGTACCTGGTGCTGGGCGCCAAGACGCGCGCGGTGCTGCTGGGACGCTTCGCGCCCGGCATCGAGGACGTGAAGGCGGTGGCCCTGTCGGTGCTGCGCCACCGCATCGTCACCAACTTCACCGCCGAAGCCGAGGGCGTCAAGCCCGAGCGCATCATCGACGAGCTGCTGAAGAGCGTGCCGTCGGAGTAGCGACGGCACGCCGGCGCCCCGTCTCGGACGCCGCACCCGGTTCGCGCAACCCGGAGGGTCCTCCGCCCATGGCCGCCACCGCCGTGCCCGCCCGCTCCGAGATCGAGCTCAAGCGCCAGATCGGCCTGTACGCCGCCACCGCCATCACGGTGGGCAACATCATCGGCTCGGGCATCTTCCGCTCGCCCCATTCGGTCGCCCAGCACATCACCTCGTTCTGGCTGGTGCTGCTGGCGTGGGTGATCGGCGGCGTGCTCTCGATCTGCGGCTCGCTGGCGCTGGCCGAGCTGGCAGTGACGCATCCCAAGACCGGCGGGCTCTACGTGTTCATCCGCGAGGGCTTCGGTGACGCGTGCGGATTCGTGTTCGGCTGGGCCAACCTCTGGGTCATCAAGCCCACGGTCATCGCCTCGATCACCAGCGTGTTCGCGCTCTACTTCTGCCAGGTGCTCCACCTGGGCAAGGGCGCGGAGTTCCCGGTCGGGGCGGCGGCGATCCTGCTGCTCACCTTCGTCAACTGGCTCGGGGTCAAGGAGGGCGCCCGCACCCAGTCGCTGTTCACCACGCTCAAGGTGATCGGCATCGCGGCCCTGTGCGTGGCGGCCCTCACGCTGCCGGCCTCGCACCCGGCCACCGCGGTCGAGGCCGCCACGCACGCGCCCGAGACCTCGTTCCTCCAGGCGCTGGCGCTGGCGATGATCTCGATCCTGTTCGCCTACGACGGCTGGACCGACTCGACCTACGTCGCGGGCGAGGTCATCAACCCCAAGCGCGTGATGCCGATCGCGATCGTCTGGGGCACCTGGCTGGTCATCGCCGTCTACGTGCTCACCAACATCGCCTACTTCCACGTGCTGGGGGCGGGCGGCGTGGCGCAGTACGAAGCGGTCGGCTCCGAGACCATCCGCCGGCTCCTGGGCGAGTGGGGGGCGCGCGCCCTCGCGGTGCTGGTCGCGGTCTCCACCTTCGGCACCACCAACGGCGCCATCCTCACCGGCCCGCGCGTGACCCAGGCGATGGCGGCCGACGGCCTGCTGTGGAAGCCGCTCGCCCGCCTCGACGCCCGGCGCGGCACGCCGTCCTTGGCCCTCTGGGTGCAGGGCGTGCTCTCGTGCGTGTGGCTCTGGTGCGCGAGCGGGTTCGAGGACGTCTCGGGCTGGTTCGTCACCACGTCGTGGCTCTTCTACGCGCTCACCACCGCCTCGCTGTTCGTGCAGCGGCGGCGCGAGGCGCGCGGCGAGCTGCCGACGCCGACCTACCGCACCCCGCTCTATCCGCTGCCGGCGGTGATCTTCATCGTCGCCACCGCGGGCATCATCGCCAGCGACCTGCACGACAGCGGGTGGAAGGCGTGGGCCGGCGTCGGTGTGGCGGCGCTGGGCTTCCCGGTCTACTGGCTGTGGAAGGGCCGGCGGGCCAAGGCGGCGTGAGGCCATGGACGCGAACGACCTCGAACGCTACGTCGACCCCGAGACCTACGACCTCACCTACGCCTGGCTCACCGAGGACATCCCGTTCTACGTCGCCCGGGCGAAGGAGGCCCGCGGCGCGGTGCTCGAGGTCGGGTGCGGCACCGGGCGCATCCTGCTGCCCACGCTGCAGGCGGGGGTCGACATCGACGGCATCGACATCCACCCCGGCATGATCGCGGTGCTGCAGCGGAAGGCCGCAGCCCTCGGGCTCACGCCGCGCGTCGCCGTGGCCGACATGCGCGACTTCACCATGCCGCGCCGCTACGCGCTCATCACCATCCCGTTCCGCGCCTTCATGCACCTGCTCACCGCCGCCGACCAGATCGCCGCACTGCGCTGCCTGCGCGAGCACCTGGAGCCGGGCGGGGCGCTGCTGCTCAACCTGTTCTATCCCGCGTTCGCGCGGATGGTGGAGCCCGATGGCGAGCCACGGCTCGAGCGCGAGTTCACGCATCCCGAGACCGGGCTGCCGATCGCCATGTACACCACCGCGCGTCGCGACCGGGTGAACCAGCTGCTCGAGGTGGACCGCGAGGTGATCGAGTCCGACGCGCGCGGCTACGCCGCCACGACCCACCGCGACCACTTCCGGCTGCGCTGGATCTGGAAGCCCGAGATGGAGCTGCTGCTGGGTGCGGCCGGCTTCACGCGCTGGGACGTGCGCGGCGGGTTCGACGGCCGCCCGCTCGAGAAGGACACCGACGAGATGGTGTGGACCGCGTGGAAGGAATGAGCCGATGAGCGCCTCCGCCCCGCGCGCCGGCAGCGGCGCCCAGCCCGATCGCGGCGTCGCCCGCGGCGCCCGCGAGGGCCGCGCGTTCTTGGACCCGGCGGTGGTGGCGCGGCTCTCCCACCTCGACGTGCGGGCGCGGCTCGTGGTCGAGGGCTTCATCGCCGGCATGCACCGGAGCCCCTTCCACGGCTTCAGCGTGGAGTTCGCCGAGCACCGTCCCTACATGCCGGGCGATCCGCTCAAGAACCTCGACTGGAAGGTGTGGGGGCGCAGCGACCGGCTGCTCATCAAGCAGTACACCGAGGAGACCAACCTCCGCTGCCACCTGCTGCTCGACCTCTCGGGCTCGATGGCGTTCCGCTCGCCGGGGGCGGCGATGAGCAAGTTCGAGTACGCGCAATCCCTGTCGGCGGCCCTCGCCTACCTCATGCTGCAGCAGCAGGACGCGGTCGGCGCCATGTTGTTCGCCGACCGGCCGCTGCGCTACCTGCCGGCGCGCGCGGTGCGCTCGCACCTGGACGAGCTGCTCAAGACCCTGGGCGCCGCGCAGCCGGAGGGCCGCACCAAGCTCGGGCCGGCGCTCCACGAGCTGGCCGAGCGCATCAAGCGGCGCGGACTGATCGTGCTGCTCTCGGATCTCATGGATGCGCCCGCCGAGGTGCTGCTCGGGCTCCAGCACTTCCGCCACCGCCGCCACGAGGTGGTCGTGTTCCACATCCTCGACCCGCACGAGGTGGACTTCCCCTACACCGACACCGCCACCTTCGTCGACATGGAGAGCGGCGACCGGCTCACCACCGAGCCGTGGGAGATCGCCAAGCGCTATCGCGCGCGGATGAGCGCCTGGAGCGAGCAGTACGCGCGCACCTGCCGCGAGAACCGCATCGACTACGTGCGGCTCGACACCCGCACCCCCTTCGACCGGGCCCTGCTCGCCTACCTCGAGAAACGGTCGAAGCTGCTGTGACCGGCCGATGAGCTTCCTCAACCCGCTCTTCCTCATCGGGCTCGCGGCCGCCGCGATCCCCATCCTCATCCATCTCTTCACCCGCAAGCGCCCGCGCGAGATGGCGTTCCCCTCGCTCGAGTTCCTGGCCGAGGTGAACCGCAGCGAGATCCGCCGCCTGCGGCTGCGCCAGTGGCTGCTGCTGCTGCTGAGGACGCTGGCGATCGCGGCCCTGGCGCTGGCGATGGCCCGTCCGGCGCTGCGCGGCAGCCACGGCTTGGGCGCCGGCGGCTCGACCTCCGTGGTGGCGCTGGTCGACCAGAGCGGCAGCATGGGGGCGGTCTCCCAAGGCGGCACGCTGCTGGCCGAGGCCCGCCGGGCGGTGGAAGGCCTGCTCGCGACGCTGGGGCCCGAGGACGAGATGCTGCTCGTCCCCTACGACGACGGCCCGCATCCCATCTCGGCCCGCCCGCTGGCGGACGCCGGCCGCCTGCGCGCGGCGACCCAGGGGCTCAGCCCCTCGGCGCGCGCCACCGACCACGCGCGCGCGCTGGAGTTCGCCGCGCGGGCGCTGGCCGAGAGCCACGCGCTCAACCGCGAGCTGTTCTGGCTCTCCGACTTCCAGACCTCCGGCTTCCCCGGTGGCGCGATCCAGGCGCCCGAGGGCCCGTGGGACCGTTCGCGCGTCTACCTGATGCCGCTGGTCCCGACGAGCCGCGCCAACGTCGGGCTCACCGACGCCTCGCTGGCGCCGACCGAGAGCGGCACCGCGCTCACCGTCGCCGGCGTCGCGCACGACGCGCGCGCCGGCGACCTGAGCGTCGAGGTGCGCGACCTGGCGGCCGACGCCGAGCTGGGCCGCGGCTACCTGCCGATCCCCCAGGACGGCGAGGCCTCGGCGCTGGTGCCGCTCGCGCGCCTGCCGGAGCAGGGCGGCGTCGCCCTCATCCCCGACGACGCGCTGCCGCTCGACAACCGGCGCGTGTTCGCCGCCGGGCCCGCCGGCTCCGCGCGCGTGCTGGTGCGCGAGGAGGGCCGGCCGAGCCCGGTGCGGCTGGCGCTCGAGGCCGGCTCGCCCGCCTCCGGCCTCGAGGTCAAGGCGGTGGACGCCGCCGGGCTCGCGGCCGGCATCGCCGGCGCCGACGTCGTGGTGCTCGACGACCTGCCGCGCCTGGGCCCGATCGAGGAGCAGGCGGTCGTGGACTTCTACCGCGGCGGCGGCGGCCTCTTGGTGGTGCTCGGCGCCCGCGCCGACTCGTCGTTCTGGAACGCCTCGCTGCTGCGCGAGCTGGGCGTGGGCGTGCTGGGCGCCACCGAGTCCGCGGCCCAAGGCGCCGCCTGGCGCCTGCGTCGCGCGGTGGCGGGGCACGCGGTGCTGGTCGGCTTCCCGGCGCGCCCGGGCGAGCCGCTCTCGACCGCGACCTTCCGCAGCGTGCGCGCGCTGGCGGCGGGCGGCCGGCGCGGGGCCGCGGCGGCGCGCGTGCTGCTCGAATACGACCGCCGGCACCCGGCGCTGCTCGAGGCCCCGCACGCGCTGGTGCTCACGGCGGTGCTCGACCCCGCCGCGTCGGACTTCGCGGTGAGCGGCGCGTTCCTGCCGCTGCTCCACCAGTGCGTCAAGGTGCTGGCGCGCGGCACCGCCGCGGGCTCGCTCACGCCCGGCGAGCGCTACAGCGTCCCGGCCGGGACCGCCGACTGGCGCATCGAGGACGAGCAGGGCCACGAGGTGCGGAGCGAGCTGGTGGCGGCCGGCGGGGCCACGCGGCTCACCTCGGCGCCGCTCGAGCGCACCGGGCTCTATCGCGTGCTCCAGGGCGGCACGTTGCGCAACACCTTCGCCGTGAATCCGCCGGCCCAGGAGTCCGACCTGGCCGCCGCGGCCGAGCCGGCGCTGGTGCAGGCGTTCCCGCCCGGGCGGGCCCAGGTGCTGCGCCCCGGCGCCGACCTAGCCCGGCGGGTGCGCGAGGCGCGCTACGGCCGCGAGCTGTGGGCGTGGTTCGTGATCGGCGCGCTGATCCTGTTGGTCGCGGAGATGATCATCGCCCGCTGGGCGATGGGCTCGCCCGCCCGGGAGCCCGCGGCGGCGTAGGCACGCCCTCGAAGAACGCGACCTCCCCGGTCGTCCGACGCGAACCGCCGGTTGCCCGCGCACAACCGCTCGAGCGCCTCGCCCGCCGGGATCATCGCGACCTCATCCCGCCGCACCCGGCCGCGGCAACGGCATCGTGTAGCAGGTGGCCGTGCCGTCGAGGACCACCGTCCCATCCCCGCGCGTCACCGTGGTCCTGAGCTCGGTGAGCGGCTTGTCGGTCCGGACTTGGAGCACCTCGACGGCCCCGGTGATGCGGTCGCCCGGCCGGACCGGGGCCTTGAAGTCCCAGCTGACGTGCAGGAACACCGTCCCGGGCCCGGGCAGCCGCTCCGCCGCGACGGCGTTGAGGATGGCACTCGTCACCCCGCCCTGGACGATGATGCCGCCGAAGCGGGTCGCGGCCGCCAGCGCCGCGTCGTAGTGCAGCGGGTTGCGGTCGCCGGAGATGGCGGTGAACCGCTCGATGTCGCGCGCCGTGACGTCGCGGGCGAGCTCGGCCCGCTGCCCGACCTGGGGTGCCCCCGCCGGCCACACCTCGTGTCCCATGTCGATGGCCTCCGCATGCGTGGTGGAAGGGCGGAGTCTACTGACCGGCCTCCGCGACCCGCAACCGACGCCGGGCTCGAGGCCGCCCGCGGCCCGCGGCGGGAGCCGCGACCGTCACGCGATCTCGGCGCCGTGTTCCGCCAACAGGGCGCGCAGCACCGAGCGATGGCAGCGCGCCTCCTCGGCGCAGTAGCAGCCCACCGAGAAGTCGGCGCCGTGCGACAGCGCCGCCAGGAGCCGGAGCAGGCGCGCCGGCGCCGGGGCCGCCACCTCCGCGCGATAGCGCTTCGCGAACGCGGCCCACGCGCGCGGCGAGTCCGCGGCCCGCGCGGACTTGACGAGCGCTGCGCTCGGGGCGAGGTCGGGAAGCCAGACGTCGTACCAGTCCTGCGCCGCGTGCTGATCCTTGGGGACGCCGCGCGGCGGGTGTCGCACGGTGCCGATGCGCGTCCCTTCGCCGCGCGCCCGCGCGCTGCCGAGCCGGACGATGCGGACGGCCATGGCCTAGTGTCCCGTACCGGGAATCACGCTCACGCTCGGGTCTTCGGACTGCCTCAGTCCTTCTTCTCGATCTTGACGCCGCGCGGCAGCGCCTCGGGATTCAGCACCCGCAGCACCACGCGCCGGTTGCGGAGCAGCTCCTCGTCGTTGCGCTCGCGGGTCTCGGGCCGGGCCTCGCCGTAGCCCTTCGCCATCAGATGCTCGGCCCGCAGCGAATAGTGTTCGAGCAGCCAGGCGCGCACGGCTGAGGCGCGCTCCTGGCTCAGCCGCTGGTTGTACGCCCGCGCCCCGCGCGTGTCGGTATGGCCCTCGACCTCGATCTTGAGGTCGGGGAACTTCTCGAGCGCCTCGCCCGCCTCGCGCAGCGAGGCCTCGGACTCGGGCAGCAGGGTGGCGCTGTTGGTCTCGAAGTAGACGTTCTCGAGTCGGACGCGCCCGCGCTCGACCAGCTGGCGCTCGCTCTCGCTCACCGGCTTGCCGGCCGGCAGGGGCGCGGGCGCCGGCTTCTCGACCTCGCGCGGCGGCGCGGCGGCGGGCGGCGTGACGGCGGCGGTGCTGCGCTGGTTCGCGGCGCAGCCGTGCCCGTCCACCGCGAGACCGGCCGCGGTGCCGGGGCAGCGATCCAGCCCGTCGCACACGCCGTCGCCGTCGCGGTCGATCGGACAGCCCCAGGCGTCCACCGTGCAGCCCTTGGGCGTGTCGTTGCAGCGGTCGACGCGGTCGAACACGCCGTCGCCGTCGAAGTCCACCGCCGGCCACCGATAGCAGGGCGCCTTGGGATCCACCGCGGTGGCGGTCGCGGGCGGGGGCCATGCCTGCGCGGGAGCGCTGACGGCAAGGGCGAGCAGGGGGCAGAGCAGCCATCCGGCCTTCTTCATCATCGGCGACCTCCGGTTGCGGCTGGGGCGTTCCGACTTGGACCCGGCCACCGCGGAGACCCTCCAGGCCGGGGGGGCGACATATACAACAATGGGCAGGGAGCCGCACTTCCTATAATCTTCTCTCACCATGCGAATGCTCCTCTCCTGCGTCGTGGGCGCGGCGCTCCTGATGGTCGCCCCCGCGGCGCAGGCCGGACTGGGCGACGACGGCCCGCGCCGCGCCGCCCCTCGTGCCACCGCCGCCCCCGGGACGCACGCGCACGAGGCCCCGGCCGACGATCCCGACTCGGGCGTCGAGCTGCTCGACACGCCGGCACCCGGGTGGACGTTCACGCGCTGGATCGGTCCACCGCTCTCGCTCGCCGGCCTGCGCGGCAAGGTGGTCCTGCTCCGCTGGTGGACCGAAGACTGTCACTACTGCGCGACCACGCTCCCCGAGCTGGAGGCGCTGCGGCGCCGGCACGCCGACCAAGGGCTGGTCGTGATCGGCGTCTTCCACCCCAAGCCGCCCCACGAGGTGAGCGACCGCCACATCCTCGCGGTCGCCCGGAAGCTCGGCTTCGCGGGCCCGATCGCCGTGGACCGGGAGTGGACCACCCTCGATCGCTACTGGCTGGCCGGGCATCCCGAGCGCAACTGGACCTCGGTCTCGTTCCTCATCGACCGCGACGGCGTGATCCGTTGGGTGCACGGCGGCGGCGAGTACCACCCCTCCGACGACCCCCGGCACGCGCGCTGCGCCCTCCAGTACCACGACCTGGAGCAGACGCTGGCGACGGTGCTGGCGGAGCGGCCCGGGACCTCCGCCGCGCCCTAGTGTCCCGTACCGGAAATCATGCACACGCCGCGCGGCTCCGACGGGCCATTGACCGGCCGCCGCACCCCCGGTAGCCTTGGGTCCGTCGCGCGAACGAAAGGAGTCCTCCGTGGCTGCGCCGCGCTTCGCCCGCGGCACTCACCGGTTTCTTGCCGCCCCCAACGCAACCGCTGTTCCGGCCGATCATGCCGACGCCTGGTTCCGGCGCGATCGCGTGCGTGGGGCTGCGCTCACCTGGTTCGCCACGACGGCGTCCCTGGCGGTCGCGTATTTCTCCTGCGCCAAATTCGGCCTGACGCTGGCGATCGTCCATGCCAGCGCCACCGCCGTGTGGCCGCCCACCGGCATCGCCCTGGCCAGCCTGCTGCTGCTCGGGGTCGACGTGTGGCCCGGCATCTTCATCGGCGCCTTCCTGGCCAACCTCACCACCGCGGGCTCGGTCGCGACCTCGCTGGGCGTCGCCACCGGCAACACGCTCGAAGGCCTGGTCGGCGCCTACCTGGTGAACCGCCTCGCCAACGGCGCCCGTCCGTTCGATCGGGCCCGGGACACCTTCCGATTCGCCGGCCTCGCCGGCATGGTGGCCCCCGCGATCAGCGCCAGCTTCGGCGTCACGAGTCTGGCCCTCGGTGGCTTCGCCCCCTGGGCCGACTTCGGGCCGATCTGGCTCACCTGGTGGCTGGGCGACATGGGCGGGGCGCTGGTGGTGGCCCCCCTGCTGCTGCTCTGGAGCGCTGGCGGCAACCCGCGCTGGGATCGCGCCCGCTGGATCGAGGCGGCCCTCGTCCTCGCGGTCCTGCTGCTGGTGGGCCAGGAGGTGTTCGGCTGGTTCGCCCCGATCGGGGACAGCGGCTACTCGTTCAAGTTCCTGTGCGTGCCGATCGTCGCCTGGGTGGCCTACCGCTTCGATCAGCGCACCGCCGCGACGATGCTGTTCGTGCTGGCCGTGATCGCGGTCCTGGGCATGGTGCACGGCGCGTCCCATCGCCGCGAGCTCAACGCGTCGCTGGTCATGCTCCAGGTGTTCCTGGCGGTGGTGGCCCTCACCACGCTGGCGCTGGCGGCGGTGGTGGCGGAGCGCCGGCGGGTAGAGGCCGCCGTGCGCCAGACCTCCGAGCGCCTGCGTGAGGCCTT
>VBPB01000091.1:3882-10392 GCA_005893365.1 Candidatus Eiseniibacteriota bacterium | reverse complement strand
TGCTCAACTACGCCGCCATCCTCGAGGAGGACTGGGGCCGGACGCCGGACCCCGAGGGGCTGCGGCGAGTGCAGCGGTTGCGGGCGGGCGCCGAGGCGGCGACCCGCATGCTCGACCAGTTGGTGCACTTCGCCTGGGTGGGACACGGCGCCCGCGAGAAGCAGCGGGTGGACATGACCGCCGTGGCCCGCGAGGCCTACGCCGAGGTGGCGCAAGGTCACGAGGGCACCGGCGGGGTTACGTTCGAGCTCCAGGAGCTGCCGCCCGCCTGGGGCGACGCCGCACTCCTCAACCGCGTCTTCTGCAACCTGTTCAGCAACGCGGTCAAGTACTCGCGCGGCCGCGACGGGCGCCGGATCGAGGTCTCCGGCCGGATGGGCGAGCGGGAGGTCGCCTACTGCGTGGCGGACAACGGCCAGGGTTTCGATCCCAGGCGCGGCGCGGAGATGTTCCAGCCGTTCCGCCGCCTCGGCGACAGCCGCCAAGTCGAGGGCTCCGGCCTGGGCCTGGCGATCGCCGCGCGGATCGTGCGCAAGCACGAGGGCCGCATCTGGGCCGAGAGCGACGGGGCCAACGGCGCCCGCTTCTGGTTCACGCTGCCGCATCGGGCGGGTGACCGATGAGCGGCGCCCCCATGACCCCCGGCCGCCCGGAGCGCACGAACGGCGGGACCGGCGACTACGCCGTGGCCGTGGCCGCCGATCCGGCCACCACGGTCAAGGCGAACGGCGCGCCGCGTTTCTCGGCGCTGGTGGTCGACGACGAAGTGAACTTCCGCGAGAGCCTGAGCTTGCACGTGGCCCGCGGCGGCTACGAGACCCACGAGGCCGCGAGCGTCGCGGAGGCCCGCGAGCGTCTGGCCACGCGCCACTTCGACGTCATCCTCCTCGATCTCGGGCTGCCGGACGGAGACGGCATCGAACTGCTCCGCGACGAGCGGCTCGCGGCCGGCAGCGAGTTCATCGTCATCACCGGCCGGGCCAGCGTGGACTCGGCCGTGCAGGCGCTGCGCGAGGGTGCGCTCGACTACCTCACCAAGCCGATCGACCTGCCGCGACTCAAGGCCATCCTCGCGACCGTCTCGCGCACCCGCGAGTTCAAGGCCGAAGTCCGGGATCTGCGCGACGAGCTGCGCCAGCTGGGCCGCTTCGGTCGTCTGGTCGGCCGTGCGCCCGCGATGCAATCGGTCTACGACCTGCTCGCGCGCGTCGCCCCGACCGAGGCCGGCGTGCTGCTCACCGGCGAGAGCGGCACCGGCAAGGAGCTGGCGGCGGAGACCATCCACCTGCGCAGCCGGCGGCGCCCGGGACCGTTCCTGGGGGTCAACTGCGGCGCCATCGCCAAGTCCCTGTTCGAAGGCGAGCTGTTCGGCCACGAGAAAGGCAGCTTCACCGGGGCCGACAACCGGCGCCGGGGCTACTTCGAGGAGGCCCACGGCGGCACCTTGTTCCTGGACGAGGTGATCGAGATGCCGCTCGAGTTCCAGGCCAAGTTCCTGCGCGTCGGGGGCGCCGACGTCGTGCCGGTCGACGTGCGCGTGATCGCGGCCACCAACCGCGACCCGGCCGAGGCGGTGCGCACCGGGCTCCTGCGCGAGGACCTCTACTACCGCCTCAACGTGTTCCCGGTCCACATGCCGCCGCTGCGCGAGCGGGGCGAGGACATCGAGCTGCTCGCCCACCACTTCCTCGAGGGGATCAACGCGCGCGAGGGGACCGAGAAGCGCTGGGCCGCGGCGGCCCTGGCGCGGCTGCGGGCCCACCGCTGGCCCGGGAACGTCCGCGAGCTCAAGAACGTGGTGGAGCGCGCGGCCATCCTCGCCGACACGACCCTGGGCTCCGAGCTGATCCCCGAGGTCGGCGGCCGGGCGGCGGCCGTGACGCCGCCCGCGGGGACCTCGCTGCACATCCGGGTCGGGTCCACGCTCGAGGACGCCGAGCGCCGGCTGATCCTGGCCACGCTGCAATCGTGCGGGGGCGACAAGAAGCGGGCGGCCGAGACGCTCGGGATCGGCCTCAAGACCCTGTACAACCGCCTGAGCGTCTACCGGGCGGCTGAGCGGCTGGGGTCACCCGCGGCCGGCAGCCCGTCCCCCGGGCCGGCGCTGGACCCGGGGACGACCGGCCGTTTGTAGAATCGCGCTCCAAGAAGCGCCTTCGTGGCGCCCGCCTCCCGAGCCAGCCGGTCGCCAACCGCCGTCGTCGCAACGACCGGTTCCCGCGGCACGATTGGCATCCGCCTTGCAGCTGCCTCCGCAACAAGACGGACACCGGGCGCAAGGCGCGGCTCCGGTCGGGGGGTTCACGTCCCCCGGTTGCTGGACTCCTTCGCGCGCATCACTGGAGCCGCGCCGGCTCGGGTCGCCGTCATCGGAAACGGTCTTCAAGGCGTTCACGGGTGGCCTCGGTACCGGCGGATTGGACCACCCGTCCAAACGTCGGGGGAATGCAATCCGGTGCGGCCCCGGATGCGACCCCGGCTCGAGGTGTCGGCTCCGCATCGAGGCCGGCGCCCACGTCAGGTGAGCCCCGTGCAGTTGCGGGGCTTCCTGCGTTTGGGCCACACGTCCTTCTCCGGATCTCGGTCGCCACGGACCGGCACGACCCGACCTCCAGGCCGCCCACCCCAGCACAGGTGCCGCGGGGCCGAGGTTCGTTCACCGGTCCGGGCGGCCGACGTTTGAGCCGCCGCGGACCCCTCTGCTAGTCTCGCCGGCGCCCCGCTTGGTGCGGGGCGTCGCCATGTTCAGGCCGCGACCGCCACGGGAGGACCCGTGGCGGGTTTTCGCGTTTGAGGTGCCGCGAAGATCGTTGGTCGCGCCCGGAAGTCGTGGCCCTGCCGCGAGCCTGTATGGCCGGAGATGCGTGCACCGGTACAACGTTGTCACTCATGCGGTTGCCGCAATCCAGCAAGATTCTCCGCCACACGACCGGAGCCATGCCCGAGACCTACCTCAAGGACACGCTGGCCGAGTCGCTGCTGGACCAGGCCTCCGACCTGCCCGAAGCCCGCGAGCTGCTCGCCGCCCTGCGCGAGGCGGCCCCGGCCCGCGACGCCGCGCCGGGGGCCACTCGCAAGCGCGGCGAGGCGGCGGCCGTCGCCACGCGCCTCGCCGTGCGCGGGCTCACCGGCTCGGCGCGCGCCTTCCTGGCCGCCTGGCTCCAGCGCGCGAGCGGCCGCCCGCTGCTCTATCTGGTCGCACCCGGCGAGGCCTTCGAGGAGGCCCGCGACGACCTGGAGTACTTCCTCGGCGCGGGGGCCACGCTCGCCTTCCCGGACCCCGAGACCCTCCCCTACGACCCGGTCTCGCCGCATCCGGGGCTCACCGCGCAGCGGCTCGAGACGCTGGGCCGGCTGGCGCGGGCGATGGCCGCCGCGGACGAGCCCTTGGGCGTCGTGGTCGCCACGGTGCGCGGGCTGCTCCATCGCGTCCCGCGGCCCGAACGCCTCGCGCGCGCGGTGCTCGGCTTCCGGGTCGGCAACGACTACGCGCCCGAGGCCGCGATGCAGCGGCTGGTCTTCATGGGCTACGAGCGGCTGCCCGAGGTCGAGGCGATGGGACACTTCGCCCGCCGCGGCGGCATCCTCGACATCTACCCGGTCGGCTCGGCCGATCCCCTGCGCCTGGAGTTCGACGGCGACACGCTGCGCTCGCTGCGGCGCTTCGACGCCGGCACGCAGCGCTCGATCGAGCAGCTCGCCGAGGCGACGGTGCTGCCGCGCCACGAGATCGTGGTCGAGCCGGGCGAGGCGCCGGCGATCGCCGAGCGCCTGCGGGCCGCCGGCGACGAGAAGTCGGGCGGGGCGCATCTGTTCCACGAGGGCATGGAGCGCTTCGCCGGCCACTACGACCCGGACCTGGGCTCGCTCACCGACTACCTGCCCGACGACTGCCTGGTCGTGTGCGACGACCCCGGCGGCCAGCGGGGGCGGCGCGACGAGCTGGTCGAGGCGATCGCGCGCGGCTACGACGAGACGCGCGAGCACTATCCCGCCATCTCCCCGCCCGAGCGGCTGTTCATGCCCGGCGACACGCTCGAGCGCCTGCTCGCGACGTTCCCGGGCGCCGACTGGCTGGGCCCGATCGCCGCGGCCGGCGAGGCCGACCGGCACGCCGCCACGCTGTTCGTGGAGTGCTCACCCGCCGAGCCGGTCCAGCGCTCGCTCGAGCGGCTGCGCTCGCACCTGGCCGAGCTGGGCGCCAACCACATCCGCGCGGTGGTGCTGTGCGACAACCCCGGCCAGCGCGACCGCCTGGGCGAGATGCTGGGCGAGACCGACGCCGACCTGGGGGTCGGCCTCGTCAGCGCCGGCTTCACGCTCAAGGGGGCGCGGCTCGCGGTGCTGACCGACCACGAGGTGTTCGCCCGCTACCGGCGCCGAAGACGGCGCCTCAAGAAGACCGGCGGCCTCTCGCTGGCCGAGCTCTCCTCGCTCAAGGTGGGCGACTTCGTGGTGCACGAGGACCACGGGGTCGGCGTCTACCGGGGGCTCAAGCGCCTGACCCTCAACGGGCAGGAGACCGACTGCGTCGAGATCTCCTACGCCGAGAAGGACCGGCTCTACGTGCCGGTGCAGCAGCTGGGGCTGGTGTCGCGCTACGCCGCCGAAGAGGGTGCCGCCCCCGCGCTCCACCGGCTGGGCTCGGCGGCGTGGCAGAAGCAGAAGAGCCGCGCCAAGCAGGCGATCCAAGAAATGGCCGAGGAGCTGATCAAGGCCTACGCCGCGCGCCAGGCGCTGCCGGGCTACGCCTTCAAGCCCGACACGGTCTGGCAGCGCGAGCTGGAGGCGTCGTTCCCGTACGAGGAGACCCCGGACCAGGCGACCGCCATCGATGAGGTCAAGCGCGACATGGAGGCCGCCCGGCCCATGGACCGGCTGATCTGCGGCGACGTGGGCTACGGCAAGACCGAGGTGGCGGTGCGCGCCGCGTTCAAGGCGGTGCAGGACGGCCGTCAGGTCGCCATCCTGGTGCCGACCACCATCCTGGCGCAGCAGCACTGGCTCACCTTCCGCGAGCGGCTCGCCGACTTCCCGGTGCGCGTCGAGGTGCTCTCGCGCTTCCGCACCGCCAAGGAGCAGAAGGAGGTGCTGGCGCGCCTCGAGGGCGGCCAGGTGGACATCGTCGTCGGCACGCACCGGCTGCTCTCCAAGGACGTGCGCTTCCACGACTTGGGCCTGGTGGTCATCGACGAGGAGCATCGCTTCGGCGTGGCGCAGAAGGAGCGGGTGCGCCAGATCACCCGCACCGTGGACGTGCTGGCGCTCACCGCCACGCCGATCCCGCGCACGCTCAACCTGAGCCTCGCCGGCGCCCGCGACATGTCGGTGATCGAGACGCCACCCCGCGATCGGCTGCCGGTGCACACCGAGATCCTGGAGTACGACGAGGAGGTGATGGCGGACGCCGTCCTGCGCGAGATCGACCGAGGCGGCCAGGTGTTCTTCGTCCACAACCGCGTCGAGACCATTCACAACGTGGCGCTGCGCGTGCAGCAGCTCGTGCCGCAAGTGCGCGTCGCGGTGGCGCACGGCCAGATGAACGAGCACCAGCTGGAGCGAGTGATGCTCGACTTCATCGACAAGCAGACCGACGTGCTGGTGTCGACGATGATCATCGAGTCGGGCCTGGACATCCCGAGCGTGAACACGCTGGTCGTCGACCGGGCCGACACGTTCGGCCTGGCCCAGCTCTATCAGCTGCGCGGCCGCGTGGGGCGCTCCTCGCACCGGGCATTCGCTTACCTGCTCGTGCCGTCGCGGCGGGTGCTGACCGAGGAGGCGGAGAAGCGGCTGCGGGTGATCGAGGAGTTCGACGACCTGGGTGTGGGGTTCAAGATCGCGCTCAAGGACCTGGAGATCCGCGGCGCCGGCAACTTGCTGGGGCCCGAGCAGAGCGGGTTCATCGTGGGCCTGGGGTTCGATCTGTACGTGAAGCTGCTGGAGGAGGCGGTGGCGGCGCTGAAGGGCGAGGCGAGCGAGATCAAGCCCGAGCCGCGGCTCTTGACCGACTGGAGCGCGTACTTGCCGGACGACTACGTCCCCGACGAGCACGAGAAGCTCAATCTCTACCGCCGGCTCGCCGAGACCCGCGACCTCGCGGGGCTCGACGACCTGGTGCTGGAGGTGCTCGACCGCTTCGGCCAGCTCCCGCCGCCCGCGATCGCGCTGTTCGAGCTGCGCCGGCTGCGCGTGCTGGGCGCGGCGAGCGACGTCGAAAGCCTGCGCGTGTTCCACGACGTCGCGGAGCTGACGCTGCGCCGCCCCCTGAGACCCGCGGACATCCGCACGCTGGTCGGGATGCTCAACTTTCAGGTCGAGTTCTTCACCGGCCGCGAGTTCGGGCTGCGCATCCGCGGCGAGGGTCTGGTGCTGCTCAATCGCACCCGCGAGGTGCTGGCGGGGCTCGCCACCGCAGGCGAGCTGGCCGCGGCGCCAAGGGAGTCGGCGAAGCGGTGAGCGCGGGTGCGGGGCCAGGATGCGTTCTTGCCGGACGGCCTTCAGAAAATA
>VBPB01000091.1:0-3804 GCA_005893365.1 Candidatus Eiseniibacteriota bacterium | reverse complement strand
CACGCGGCTCGCTCCTCGCGCTCGGCCTCGCACTCCTCGCCGCCGCCACGCTCGCGTCGTGCGGGCGCGACTCGCAGGTGCTGGCGCGCGTCGGCAACCGCACCATCACGGCGGGAGAGTTCCTCGATTATGCGCGCACCGCCGGCGGGCGATATCCCTGGCTGCCGGACAGCGCCAAGCGGATGCTGCTCCAAGACATCATCCGTCGGGACCTCATGCTGGAGGAAGCGGAGCAGCGCGGGCTCATGAAGCCGGCGGCGGTGCAGGCGCTGCGCTCGGGCGCCGAGGACGAGCTGTTGGTGGGCGCCATGAGCGACGCGCTCGCGCCGCGCGACATCCCGGTGAGCGCGGCGGAGATCGACTCATCCTATCGCTGGCGCAAGACCGAGTACAAGCTTCAGGTCATCTACGCGCCGGAGCCCCGGACCGCGGATGCGGCGCGGTCGCGGCTCCTGGCCGGCGAGCCGTTCGATCAGCTCGCCCTGCGGTTCAACGTCACCGGGATGGTGCCGGCCAACGGCGAGCTCGGCTGGGTGCCGGGCGGGGCGATGCCGGAGCCGCTCGACACGCGAATGCGCGAGTCGCGCATCGGCGAGATCATCGGGCCGCTCAGGGTGGGGAGCGACAGCTGGTTCATCGCCCGCGTGCAGGAGCGGCGCCCGGCGGCCCAGCCTCCGCCGCTCCCGGCGATTCGCGAGCAGCTGATCGAACAGATTCGAGACCGCAAGCGCCGCGCCATCATCCAACGCGCCATCGAGTCGCTGACCTCCGAATACGGCCTGAAGCTCGAGCCGGGCGGCGCGCAGGCGCTGTTCATGCGGGCGAATCGCGCAGCGGGCGACTCGAGCGGGATCGAGACTCCGGCCGACGCGCAGACGGTGCTGGCTCGCTACGAGGCAGTGAACCGCCCGGCGACCTACACGCTGGCCGACGCGCTGGCCGATCTCCAGGGACCCGCGGAACGGCCGAACTTCAGCTCGGTGCCGGCGCTCGAGCGCTGGATCGAATCGCGGGTCGTGCGCCGGCTGCTGCTGATCGAGGCGAAGCGCCGGCACCTGCACGAGGATCCCGCCGTCGCGCGCGGCATTGAAGACCGCGTCGAAGGCGCGGTTCTCCAGTCGCTCTACGACACCGAGATCGCATCCCAGATCCAGGTCACCGAGGCCGACATGCGCGCCGAGTACCAGCGCCGCGTCGGCGGGATGAACCCCCGGCCGTTCGAGGCCATGCCCCCGGAGCTGCGCGAGCAGCTCCGCAGCCTGACGCTCGAGACGAAGCGCGACGAGCGCCTGAAGCAGTTCACGAGCGCGCTGCGCAGCAAGTACCCGGTCGCGGTGAACGAGGCGCTGCTGCGCCGTCTGGAATGGCCCGCCGCGCAGCTCGCCCCCGGGGCCCCGCAAGGGTAGGAGACACCGCCCGCCGACCGCGCTGCCGAAGCGCAGGCGGTATCCGTGGCGCCTGCCGGGCACTGCCACGCACTCGCGGGCCTCGGCCGCGCCGCCAGCGATCGAAGCCGCGGCGGCGCGCGCGCCGGTCGCGCTCGAGCCCGGTCCTACCGCAGCCGGCGCCGCACCTCGGCGGCGCGGCGCTCGCTGGCCTCGACGCGCGTGCCGTCCTTGAGCCTCAGCACCAGCACGCCGCCCTCGCCGCCGTAGGACTCGATCGCGTCGAGGTTCACGAGCGCGCCCCGGTGCACGCGCACGAACTGCTCGCGGGGCAGACGCTGCTCCAGCTCCTGCAAGGTGTAGTCGACCAGGTACTCCTTGCCCTCCGCCCGGGCCAGCACCAGCCGGTCGCGCGAGAACACGATCGGCACCTCGGCCAGATCGAGCAGCTTCACTTCCCGCCGGTGGCGCACCGGCAGGCGCTTGAGCGGCGGCAGCCGGTCCCGAAGCTCGCGATTGTCGAGCGCCGCCCGCAGCGCCTTCGCGTTCGCGTTCGGCTGGCCGTCGCGCACCTCGGCCACCACGCGCCGCAGCGTCTCGCTCAGCCGCTCGCGCTTGAGCGGCTTGAGCACGTAGTCGAGCGCCGCGACCTCGAACGCCTCGACGGCGTAGCGGTCGTAGGCGGTGACGAACACGACGAACGGCAGCGGGCCGGCGCGGTCGCGAACGATGTGGCGAGCGACCTCGAGCCCAGAGAGGTCCGGCATGTGGATGTCCAGAAACACGACGTCGGGCGCGAGCTTGCGCGTGAGCTCGAGCGCTTCCACGCCGCCGCGGGCCGACCCCACGGTCTCGATGTCCTCGTGCTCGCCCAGCAGCTTCTCCAGGAACTGCCGCGCGCGCGGCTCGTCGTCCGCGATCAGCACGCGCACCGGACGCTCCGTGGTCATGCCACCATCCGCTCGCGCAGCCGCCATCGCATCCGGACCTCGAAGCCGCCGTGAGGCCGCCGGCCGGCGACCACCGTGGCGTCGTGCCCACCGAAGCGGCGCAGGCGCTGCTCCAGGTTCTCGAGCCCCACGCCGAGACCGGCCGCGCCGTTGCCGTCGCAGGTGCCGTCGTCGGTGAACGTGAGGTCCAGCCACCCGCCGTCGGTGTGGGCTTCGAGCACGAGCTCGAGCGGCTTGCCGCCCGGGGCGCAGCCGTGTTTCAGGCTGTTCTCCACCAGCGGCTGCAGTAGCAGCGGCGGCACCGCCACCGACAGCAGCTCCTGGTTGCCGCGATACTCGAACGTCATCGGGTTCTCGTAGCGCTCGCGCGCCACGCCCAGATAGTCCTCCACGAACGCCACCTCGTCCGACAGGAGCGCGGCCGGCCGCGTCCCGGCCTCCACCGTGTAGCGCAGCATGTCGGCCAGCCGCTCGGTGAACCGCTGCGCGGCCTGGGCGTCCGTCTCGATGAGATACGCCAAGGCGTTCAGAGCGTTGAACAGAAAGTGCGGCTGCACCTGAGCCTGCAGCGCCCGCAGCTCGGCGCGGATCGCGGCTTCGCGCAGCTCGACCTCCCGCCGCTCGTGGGCGGCGCGGTCCTGCTGCAGCGCCAGGTTCTCGAGCCGGATGCCGGCCTGGAGCAGCAGCGTCTCGACCGCGCTGCGCGCGTGCTCCGGCAGCTCCTCGCCGTCGGCGAGCTGCGGCATGCCGCGCTCCGGCCAGTGGATGGCGACCGGGCGCCGCAGGCCGCGTTCGAGCCCCCGCTCGACCGAGCGCATCAGCTCGTCGCGGTCGAGCGCCCCGAGCAGCTCGCGCCCGACCTGGTCGAGCGCCAGGCGCAGCGCATGCGGATCGCGGCCGTAGAGCCGGTCGATCCAGCGTTGCAGCCGCTCGCGGAGCGGCGCGAACGCGAACGCCACCACCAGCGCCGCCACCACGTTGAACACCATGGCCTGCTCGCCGGTCACGGCGGCGAACAGCCGTTCGCCGACCAGCGCGCACCCCAGGTACAGCGCGGCCAGAACGCCGGACAGGAGCGCGTAGGGCAGCGAGCGCACCACGAGGCGGCGCGGATCGAACGCCGGGTCGTTCGCGATGAGGTAGGCGATCAGGACCGGCGACACGAGCCACGCCACGAATACGGCGGTGATCGCGACGCGCACGAGCGGCAGCGAGTAGAGCGCGATCATGCGCGGGTCCTCGGAGATGGCACCGAGGCCGGTGGCCAGGATCAGCACGCCGGCGACGATCAGCGCCAGCACCCGCTCGCTCACGCTGGGGAGCCGGCGGTCGCGCGCGGGCCGCGCGTAGCTGCCGACCAGCGACAGCACCCCGAGCGGCAGGGCGATCGACTGGAACCACACGTAGGGCGCGTTGAACGACTTCCGGCTGACGACGCTGTATAGGATCAACGCCGCCGGCAGCAGGTT
>VBPB01000090.1 GCA_005893365.1 Candidatus Eiseniibacteriota bacterium | reverse complement strand
CGGGAGCAACGCGATCGGTCTCTTCCACGCGTTCCTGGACCAGGCCTCGGTGCGCAAGGTGGGGGTGGAGGCCGGCGGACACGGCTTGGCGAGCGGGAAGCACGCGGCGCGCATCCCCGAGCACAGCGTCGGCGTGCTGCACGGCACGCGCACGCTGGTGCTGCAGGACGACCACGGCATGATCCGCGAGACCCACTCGGTCTCGGCCGGTCTCGACTACCCCGCCCTGGGCCCCGAGCACGCCTGGCTCGCGGACAACGGCATGGCCGAGTACTCGTCCGCGACCGACGACGAGGCCCTGGACGCCTTCGAGGCGCTGGCGCGGCTCGAGGGCATCCTGCCGGCGCTCGAGACCGCGCACGCGCTCGCCTGGGTGCTGCGCGAGGGCAAGGCCCTGGGCGCCGAGACGCGCGTGATCGTCAACCTCTCCGGCCGCGGCGACAAGGACGTCGAGGAGGTGCTGCGCCTGCGGGGGAGGGCATGACGAGCGCGGACCCTCGCCACACCCACGCGAAGCCACGAGGCCCACGCGTGCTCGTGCTGACGTGCGTGACGCTTTCGGAGCGTCTGTGCTATAAACGATGCCCGCAGCGCCCGTAGCTCAATTGGATAGAGCGTCAGCCTCCGGAGCTGAAGGTTACAGGTTCGATTCCTGTCGGGCGCACCATTTCCGACTCAAATCAAACGGTCGTCATGGCGCGGGACACCGCTAACGAGTCACGACGGCTCGCGCGGTCGCGGTCTTGAGCCCCTGCCTTAGACGTACGGCATAGACCCCTGCCGCAAGCCGGCCACTCCCCGCGAGCCGGACCGTTTGGCTGCCAGCGCCGAGCGCGCCGACTTCACGCGACAAGACCAAGCGGCCGGTGAGATCGAAAAGCTCGAGCGTGGCGCGCTCGCCACTCGCCAGTGAGAACGCGACCACCGGATCCCCTGCGGAGGGGTTCGGCGTGAGACCGAGGAGCGCGAACTGGAGCGCGGGGATCTCCACCCACGCTTCGTCAGTGTGAAGAACGTCACTGCCAAGACTGTAGGCGAGCCGGTAGCCATAGCGTGTGCCGGGCGTGACAGCGCGATCCTCGTACACGAGCCACCCCGTCCCGTCCGCCCTCACCGAGGCCAGGGGCTCCCAGTCGCTCGCCTCGGTGCGCCGCTCGACGCTCGCCACGAGCGAAGCCATCCCCGACCCATACCACCTGAGGCGGACGCGGCCGGACTCGAAGCTCGCGCTCGCCGTCGAAAGCTCGACCGCCGTCGGGCCGTCCGGGGGGAAGCGCAGGGCGCGGATCTTGTCACTGAATCCATCCGCTGTGTGCCACGCCACGATCGCCCCACCAAAGCCGTCCTCGACGATGCGCATCTCCCCGGACGAGATATCGCTCGGGATCTGGGAGCCACCGTTTGGCCAGCCCGATGCCACCGTTCCGGCCCCGGTCAGGTGCTGGACCTCCACGCGGTCCCCGAGCGCGGTCGTGTACTGATCCCAGGTCAGGTAGGCGCCGCCTGCCCCGTCTGCGGCCAAGTCCGGCAGATCATCGAGCGCGGTGTTGTCGGTGACGCGCAGGCCATCCACCGGCCAGCCCGGGGAGCGGGTGCCGTCGGGCCGCACGCGCAGGGCGAAGATGTCGTCGTCGTTAGAGTCCCGGTAGTCGGCCCAGGCGAGCAGCGCCCCGCCAACGCCGTCCGGCACCATCCGGATGGAGTTGCGCTCATCCGGGGCCAGACACACGGGAACCCCGCCGGCCGGCCAGCCAGGCGCGATTGCGCCGGCTCCCGTGAACCGCTGCAGGTAGTAACCGGCGTCATACACGGTCCCGAGCGTGGCGCAGGAGAGATAGGCCCCCCCCGCACCATCGGAGACGAACTCGCGGATCGCCCGGTCAAGCACGATGCGCACGCCGTTCTCGGGCCATCCGGGAACGATCTGCCCGGCGGCGGTGACCCGCTGCGCGTAGACCGCCAGCGGACCGTCGCGCAGGTCGCCCCAGGCGATCAAGACACCGCCTGCTCCGTCCGGCACCAGCTGCGGATCACCCTGACCGCTCGGTAGTGTGCAGATGGGCAGGCCGTCCGTGGGCCAGCCGGGTGCCACTTCACCGCTCGCCGTGAAGTGCTGGAGGTAGATGTCGTCGTTGGTCCGGTCGTCCCAGGAGAAGAAGGCGCCACCTGCGCCGTCGGCGATCAGAACAGGCGTGTCATCACGCGAAGGCGCACGCCGCACCGGCACCCCATTCACAGGCCAGCCCGGGGCAATACTGCCGTCGGCGAGAATCCGCTGCGCGTAGATGTCCTCGAGCGTCCCCCCGGGGAAAAAGCTGCGATAGTCGACCCAGGGGATGATGACCCCGCCAGAGCCATCGCTCACCGCTGGGGCTTGAAGGCCGAGGAGCTGCTCGTGAGGTTCGGTGCAGACCGGGACGCCATCGGCCGGCCAGCCAGGGGCGATGTCTCCCGAGGCCGTGAGCCGCTGAACGTAGATGTCGTCGTTCCCGTTCCGAAAGTCCTGCCAGGCGATCAGCGCGCCGCCAGTCCCGTCGGAAACAACCACTGGCAATCTAGCGAGGCAGGTCTGACAGACCGGCACGCCGCCGTGCGGCCAGCCGGCGACGGCGTGGCCAGGTGCACCGAAGAGCACGGCGAGGCCAACTGTTCCGAAGAGGCAGGCGACGCCAGTGTACAAGAGAACCTCTGCGGGCGGCTTGGAACGGAACCTGAGAACGTCCGAATAAGGCTACGCCTTTGCCCGCCCCGAACGCAAAGGTATTGACAAGGAAATAGGGGCCGGTTCAGCCTGCCCCTTGAGCAAGACTTCCAAGCCACCTCGCGCCGCCGGCTCTCACCCAAGCAAGTCGAAGAACCCTGTCAGCTCAGGAGGCCGCCATGTTCCCAGTCCAGTCTGCTGCGTCTCGTCGTTCTCGGCTTCTGCTACCAGTCCTGCTCTTCGTCGCGCTCGCCTGGTGCGCACTCTGTGGCGTCTGGGCTTCGGCGAGCGCCGCGCTCGGACATTGGTCACCTCCGTCGACAAACCCTGCGTTCACCTTCGCCGAGGTCCACATGGTGCTGCTGCCTGGGGATGGGAGCCCGTACGACAGCCGCATCCTCATGTGGGGGCCGTTGGGCCATGGTGCCGAGGTGGGCTGGAACGACGGCGCCGTGGGATGTGGGACCTTCCCTTACACACTGCCCGTGCTCTCGGCGACCTGGACCCCAGAGGTCGACATCCACTGCGCCGGTCACGCGCAACTTGCGAACGGCGAGCTACTCTCAGCTGGGGGCGAGGATCTCGGAGCGTTCTGGGGCATCGATGACTCCCGCACCTTCCAAACCGGCACCCTAGGGTCCGCCGGGACCTGGACAGGGCCGCCCTCGCGGCCATTGATGCAGCAGGCCCGCTTCTATCCCAGCGTGACCACGCTCAGCGACGGGCGCGCTGTCGTGACGGGTGGATATCGGGACGAACAGGCGTGGTTCTTCGGCGGGCGCGTCGATGGCAATCCGCCCGGGACCGGCGTGGGCGACTCGCTCTTCCGCCACGCGCGCAGCTCAGGCGGGCGGTGGGATCCGCTGGTCAGGCCTCTAGCCACGGCGGCGCAGGCCGAACGCCCGACGCCCCGTGAAGGTCTCACCAGCGTCTACCTGTCCGACCTCAGCGCGGATGTGTACTTCGGCGGCAGAGATGGCGCAGGGGCGCCAATCAACGAACAAGGTTCCGCCTGGCTCCTCCGCCGTCAGGATGGGCAAACGCTCGACGCAGACTACAAATATCAGTGGGACAAGCTGGTACTGGCAGCCGGCTCTCCGATCCCTGCGCCGCGCAGCGAGCACACCGCCATCGCAGTATCAGCAACGGAGATGATTGTCTTCGGCGGTACGTCGACCGCCGGACAGGAACTCTGGCGCCTCTACAAAGACAGTTTCGACCAGAAATGGCGCTGGCAAGCCGTCACCGTCACGGGCACATCCGGCACCGGCCCCACCGCCCGCTTCGGGCACGCCGCGGTCTATCAGCAGAGCGACCATCGAATGATCGTCTTCGGCGGTTCCGACGTCCTGGGTGGCACGCCGACCGATAGCCGCCTCTTTGCTTTCACATTCCCTTCCAACACTGACTTCACTCAGGGTAGCTGGTCCGAGATCTTAGTCGCCGCTGGCCCCGCGCCCGAATCCCGTCGCGACCACATCATGGTGGTGAAGGACGACGACATCGCCCCGGAGCCGGGCGGCCCGTTCCTGTTCGTCTACGGTGGTCACCTCGGCTCCGGGACATCAGAAGCCACGCTCTGGAAACTGAGGCTGGGCACATCGCCGCTGCCAGCCTGGACCCAGGTCACCGCGAGCGGGGCGTCGCCTGGTCCGCGCGCGAACCACGCGGCGTTCTTCGACAACAGGTTCGGCAATGGCCGCCTGTTCATCTTCGGTGGGGAGCCGGCCCCGAGCGCGAGTGTGGACAAGTTCGTTTACGCGATCGAGCCGTTCCCGATCTCCGGCGCCCCGACGTGGGTGCGCGCAGGCGAAGCCCCATATCGGCTCTCCGGGCATACCGCAGGGGGCGACCCCGGGGGCGGGATGCATGCGCGTCTACCCGAGACCTACAACCGAACCGCCAACACCTGGACCACACAGTCGAACTCGGGCTGGCTGCTGCCGCCACAAACCTCCGCTCTCTACCCTGTGCAGTTCCTGACGCCGGGAAGCCCTCTTGCGGGAGGTGCCGGGAGGCTGATTCGCGTGGGCCCGGACCCGATCGGCCGGTACCTCGACATCCCCGCGAGCGGCCTGGCAAGCGGCTGGCAGTCGTTCGCGAACAACGACAATGGCACATTCCATCCGCACACCGGCGTCATGTACGAGCCGGGCAAGATCCTGGTCGTGGGAGACGAGGTCACCAACGCTGAAATCGCCAAGACCTTCGACGCAGACAGCATCGGCACGGCCGGCTGGCTGACGCGGGAGGGCGTCAGACGGAGCCGCTATCTCAACCTGGTCATCCTCCCCAACGGCCAGGTCCTGGCGCTTGGGGGTCTTCGAACCGACGGAACAGCCCAGAAATGTCCGCAGCTCTGGACTCCCAGCACGGGCCTGTGGACCAGCGCGGATACCTGTGATCTCGAACCCGATGTGATCAACCGGAACTATCACTCGACGGCGATTCTGCTGCCGGACGGAAGGGTCATGACCGGCGGCGGATCAGAGACTGGAACGGAGGCCCAACTGAAGGTCTTCTGCCCACCGTACTTGTTCGACGGTTCGGGCCAGCCCGCCACGCGCCCACAGATTACATCGGCGCCGACCAGCATCACCTACGGGGAGGCGTTCATCATCGGCAAGCAGGTCAGCGATGTGATTGCCTCCGCCTGCCTGATCCGCCCGGCCGCCACCACCCACGCCTTCGATCAGAACCAACGCTTCGTCCCGCTCGCCATCGAGACCCTGCCCGATGGCAGCGGGCTGCGCGTCGTGGCGCCGCCGCGCGGTAGCAGTGCGCCTCCCGGCTACTACCTGCTGTTCGTCATCAACCAGAACGGCGTCCCCGCGGTCGCCCACTGGGTTCAACTCGGCAACTGTCCGACCGTTCCGTGCGACACTGGGCCGCCGCCTAAGGTCAACGACCTCTACGTGGACATCGTCGGGCCCACCGAGATCTGGCTGGATTGGAGCGCCCCCGGCGATGACATCTCGCCGCTGTCGGGGAGCTTCGACCTGCGCTTCGCCTCGTCGTCGATCACCACCGAGAACGCTTACGCGGCCGCGACCTCTGTGCCCGTCTCATCCCCCGATCAGAACGAGCCGCCGGTAGCGACTGCCGGCTACCCGATGAGCTATGCCAAGTTCAACCTGGCCCCCTGTACGCAATACTCGTTCGCGCTGAAGACGCTCGACGGCGCGAACAACTGGTCGCCGCTCAGCAACCAGGTCTCGGTGAGCACCACCTGTGACGGCGGGGGTGGCACGTTCTCGGCCCACCGCGTGGGCGGTGAAGCGGCGGACGCCCCCGGTGCCCCGCTCGCCGCCGGTGCAGCCGACGCCACCACGGCCAGCGCGGACAGTCTGCCCGTGACCGCGACGCTGGTGACTCAGACCCGGCTTCTCGCCAGCGGGGCCTGGCAGGTCTCGCTGCACTACGCGACCGAGACCGACGGGCTCGATCCCGCCGCGACGGCGGTCACGGTGGATCGGCAGGACGCGAGCGGCAATCGGGAGACTGTCGGCCAGTTCACGCCGGAAGCTGCCACGAGTCTGCTCGGGGTGTGTTCGCTGCGCGAACGCGGCCGGACGGCGATCCCGGGTGTCTACCAACTCGCGCAGGTGATGCCGCACTTACGCAGCCGCTCCCAGGACTTCGTGCTCACCGCCGCCCAGCATTCGCGTCTCGGCTCGCTCGGCGAGCGGTTCGTCGCCAGCGGCGGCGGCGTCGACCTGGCCGCCGGGGAGACGCTCGACCTCACCTATGAGCCCGCTGGCGACACCTTGAGCGATGCGGCGAGCTGGTATCTCCTGGTGCGGCGGGTGGGGCGGGCGAGTCCCTACCAGTTCTCGCAGAGGCCCACGGCCGATCTGGCCCTCCCGGATCACTTCGCGCTGCGCCAGAACGAGCCCAATCCGACGGGGGAGGCCACCGTGCTGCGCTTCGACCTCCCGGTCCCGAGCCCGGTGCGGCTGGAGGTGTTCGACCTGCTCGGGCGCCGGGTCGCCACCCTCGCCCAAGGGAACTACCCGGCCGGCTTCCACGCCGTCGCGTGGGACCTGCACGACGCGGGCGGCTCAGCGGTGCGGCCAGGCGTGTACGTCTATCGCCTGGTGGCGGGGGATTTCCGCGCACGACGGAAGATGAGCGTGTTGCCATAGAGTGGAATGGCGGCACTTCGCCACGTGCAGAACTCTGGCGCCGGGACGGTCGTTTCCCGGCGCCAGTGGCCATCGGATGATGACCTTGGCCGAAAAGTGAGATGGGTCACGCGTCTTCGTCCTCGCTCTTCATTTCTCGCGCCGAGCACATTCCCACGGTGGACGACACCCCTCAGCATTCTGATCCCGACCGCTTCCGTCCCCACGCCGCGCGCGAGCTGGGCGGGATGTTCGACCAGGTCTCCGGCCGCTACGACCTGCTCAATCGGATCATGACCCTGGGCCAGGACCACGCCTGGCGCGAGGCGATGTGGCGCGGCGTGCCGGAGAGCGCCCACGCGGTGCTGGACCTGTGCACCGGCAGCGGGGTCTCGCTGCCGGGCCTGCGGCGGCCGGGCCGCCTGGTCATCGGCGCCGACGTGAGCCTCGGCATGCTCGAGCGGGCGGCCGAGCGCCAGGGGAGGAGCGGGTGGGCGCCGCGGCTGGTCGGCGCCGACGGCTTCGCACTCCCGCTGCGCGACCATTCGCTGGACGCGGTGACCATCGCCTTCGGCATCCGCAACCTCCGCCCGCTCGCCGATGCGCTCGCCGAGCTCACGCGCGTGCTGCGCCCGGGCGGGACCCTGGTGGTGCTGGAGGCGACGGCCCCGGCGCCGGGCCCGTTCGCCCCGTTCCATCGCTTCTACCTCGAGCGCCTGGTGCCGCTGGCGGGGCGGATGTCGGCCGATGCGACCGCGTACGCCTACTTGAGCCGGTCGATCTTCGAGTTCGGCGCCGGCCCCGAGTTCGAGGCGGGGCTCGCCGCGGCGGGCTTCGAGGTCACCGTACGGCGTCGCTTCATGCTCGGCGCCACCCGGCTGTGGATCGCCCGGCGGCTGGCCGCCACCGGCCAGAAAATGGCGCACCCTTCCGCTTTGCCGTTGCAGGATGCACGAGCGCACGAGCAGGACGGGGTCAGTCGCCCCAGCCTGCCCGGTGCCCGCTCCTCGGAGTGGAGGGTCTGGGCCGGGGTCCAGTTCCTCCTCTCGGCGGCCATCACCGTGGCCCTGGGCCAGGGGCTGGCCGCCTTCGGCAAGTCCGCTCCTGACTTGCCATTGCCCGGCTGGCAACGGCCGGCCGCCTGGCTCCTGATCGTCGGCGGACTCGTGTTCTTCGCCGTCCGGTCGCTCCTGCTGCTGCTGCGATTCCTGAGTCGGACGCCCCGCGCGTAACCCCGCCGGGCGGCTTGGCATCGGCATTGCCTTGCCTTTGGGAAGATCCGTCCGCCATCGGCCAGGATGCCGTCTCATGCTTTCGCGCGAAAAGACCCTGGATGCGTTGCTGGAGCTCTCCGGCCGCACAGCCGCCCATTCGCGGCCGGAGCTGCTGGCGAGTGCGCTGCGCTGCGCCCTGGCGCTGACCGACAGCGCCGGCTGCGTCATGGTCGTTTCGCCCTCGCGCAGCTCCGAGCGCCACATCCTCCTGCGCGGCGCCGACGTCCCCACGATCGCCGACAGCGCGCGCGCCCAGGGCGAGGCGGCCCGCCCGCTCATCCACGACGGGAAGCCGGTGCTGCTCGCGGACGTGGACGAGAGCGGCCGCGTCGGGGAGGACGACCGTTGCCCCGGCGTCGACGCGGGCCCGGCGCTGTTCGTCCCGCTGCGGGTGCGCGAGCAGGCGCCCGGGTACCTCGCCGCGTTCCGCGCCCGCGGGGCGGCCGCCTTCGACGCCGAGGATGCGCGCGTGCTCTCGCTCCTGGCGGCGTGGACGGCGATGGCGCTCGAGAACCTGCGGCTGGCGCAGAACGTCGAGAAGCTGGCGGTCACCGACGACCTGACCCAGGTCTACAACTACCGCTTCCTCAAAGGCGCCTTGCGGCGCGAGATCAAGCGCGCGGGCCGGTACCATCAAGACTTGGGCCTGCTGATGATCGACGTGGACAACCTCAAGAGCTACAACGACCGTCACGGCCACCTGCGCGGCAGCTTCCTGCTGCGCGAGATGGCGGGGCTGTTCGCGACCCACGTGCGGTCGTGGGACCTGGTCGCCAAGTACGGCGGCGACGAGTTCACCGTCATCCTGCCGCAGACCGACGTCGCCGGCGCCCTCGCCGCGGGCGAGCGGCTGCGCCGGGCGGTGGAGGAGCACCGGTTCCCGCTCGCGCAGGCGGGTGAGATCACGGTCAGCATCGGGGTGGCGGCGTTCCCGGGCGACGGCCAGACGACCAGCGCCTTGATCGAGAACGCCGACCGCGCCCTGTACCTGGCCAAGCAACAGGGACGCAACCAGGTCTGGTACAAGGAACGCGAAGCGGCATAGGCGCCGGCGTTGACCGCCCGCGGAAGGCGCTGCTAGACTGCCCGGCCCCGGACGCCCTGGCGCGTACTGGGGCGCCAACCTGGTGCGCAACTTCGCCGGACTCCCGGGTGCCCGGCTCGCCGCGCTCTGCGACGCCGACCCCCAGCGCCTCGCCCGATCGGCGGCTCAGGTGCCCGGGGCCCGGGCGGTCGCGCGCGTGGAGGAGATCGCCGCCGATCCCGCGGTGCAGGGGGTGGTGGTGGCCGCCTCGGCGGTGAGCCACTACCCGCTGGCCAAGCTGCTGCTCGAGGCCGGCAAGGACGTGTTCGTCGAGAAGCCGCTCGCCCTCACGGTCGAGGACGCCGAGGCGCTGGTGCGCCTGGCGCGGGACCGCGACCGCATCCTGATGGTGGGCCACCTGCTGCTCCACCACCCGGGCGTGCGCTATCTCAAGGACCTGGTCCGCAAGGGCGATCTGGGCGAGATCTACTACATCTATTCCCAGCGCGTGAACCTGGGCAAGGTGCGCCGGGACGAGAACGCGCTGTGGAGCTTCGCGCCCCACGACCTCTCGGTCATCCTGCACCTGCTCGAGGCCGAGCCGGTCGACGTCGCGGCGCGCGGCGCGGCCTTCCTGCAGGAGGGCGTCGAGGACGCGGTCTTCCTGCACCTGCGCTTCCCGGGCGGCCCGATGGCGCACGTCCACGTATCGTGGCTCGACCCGCACAAGCTGCGCAAGTTCACCGTGGTCGGCAGCCAGAAGATGGTGGTGTTCGACGACATGGAGGCGAGCGAGAAGGTCCGCATCTACGACAAGGGCATCGACCGGGCCGGCCAGATCGTCTCCTACGGCGACGCGCTCTCGGTGCGCAGCGGCGACATCATGATCCCCAAGCTCTCGCTCAAGGAGCCGCTGCGTCTCGAATGCCAGCACTTCGTGGACTGCGTGCGCGAGCACAGGCGGCCGCTCAGCGACGGGGCCGACGGGCTGCGCGTGGTGCGCGTGCTCGCCGCGGCCCAGCGCTCGCTGGCCGCGGGCGGGGCGCCGGTGGCGCTCGCCGGCCAGCCGGTGGGGGCGCGATGACCACGACCGTCCATCCCAGCGCCCAGCTCGGCGCCGGCACCACCGTCGGGGAGGGCTGCGTCGTCGGCGCCGGCGTCCAGACCGGCTCGCGCTGCCGCATCGGCCATCACGTCGTGATCCACGCCGACACCTTGATCGGGAGCGACGTCCGCATCGACGACCACGCCACGCTGGGCAAACTGCCGATGCGGGCGGCCAACTCGGCCACCACGCGCGAGCAGGAGCTGCCGCCGCTTACGCTCGGCGACCAGTGCATCGTCGGCACCGGAGTCGTGCTCTATCGCGGGGCGGCCATCGACGCCAAGGTGCTGATGGCGGACCAGTGCACTATCCGCGAGAACGTCACCATCGGCCGCGGCACCATCGTCGGACGCGGCGTGACCGTCGAGAACGTGTGCACGG
Source organism: Candidatus Eiseniibacteriota bacterium (assembly GCA_005893365.1). Taxonomy (GTDB): domain Bacteria; phylum Eisenbacteria; class RBG-16-71-46; order RBG-16-71-46; family RBG-16-71-46; genus WS-11. The sequence continues at coordinate 9,383 of VBPB01000090.1, read as the reverse complement.
TCGGCCGCTACTGCAAGCTCGAGAGCGAGTGCTACCTGACCGCGTATTCGACGCTCGAGGACCGGGTGTTCGTCGCCCCGGGCGTGGTCACCTCGAACGACAACTACGTCGGCCGGACCGCGGAGCGCTTCAAGCACTTCAAGGGGGTGACCGTCCGCAAGGGCGGCCGCATCGGCGCCGGCTCGGTGATCCTGCCGGGCATCGAGATCGGCGAGGACGGACTCGTGGCCGCGGGCTCGGTCGTGACCCACGACGTCCCGGCGCGCACCATCGTGCTCGGCGCGCCGGCCCGCCCGTGGCGGGAGGTCCCGGTGGAGCAGCGGCTCGAGCATCAGGGCTGGAGCGACTCGTAGGCGGCCTCGCCGCCGCGGGAGGGAGGACATGGGAGCGATGACGGTCAGGATGGCGATGAAGGTGCCGCTGCTGGATCTCAAGGCCCAGTACGCCGGCATCCGGGCGGAGCTGGACGCCGCGGTCCACCGGGTGCTCGAGAGCACTCGCTTCATCGGCGGACCCGAGGTCTCGGGGCTCGAGGAGGAGATCGCGCGCTACTCCCAGTGCGCGCTCGCGATCGGCTGCGCCTCGGGCACCGACGCGTTGCTGCTGGCGCTCAAGGCCCTCGGCGTCGGCCCGGGCGACGAGGTGGTCACCAGCGCCTACTCGTTCTTCGCCAGCGCCGGCGTGATCGTGAACGCGGGCGCCACGCCGGTGTTCATCGACATCGACCCCAGCACCTACAACCTCGACGCGCACCGGCTCGAGGCCGCCATCACGCCCCGGACCAAGGCGGTCATCGCCGTGCACCTCTACGGCCAGTGCTGCGACCTCACCGCGGTCAAGGCGGTGTGCGAGAAGCGGCAGGTCTGGCTCATCGAGGACGCGGCCCAGGCGATCGGCGCGGAGTGGGAGGGCCGGCGGGCGGGCTCGCAGGGGACGTTCGGCTGCTTCTCGTTCTTCCCCTCGAAGAACCTCGGCGCCGCCGGCGACGGCGGCATGGTGACCGCGCAGGACGCCAAGCTCGCCGACCGGGTGCGGCTGCTGCGCGAGCACGGCGCCCGCCCCAAGTACCACCACGCGCTGGTGGGCACCAACTCGCGCCTCGACGCGCTCCAGGCCGCGATCCTCAGGGTCAAGCTCCACCACCTCGACCGCTGGAGCGAGGGCCGCGCCCGCAACGCGGCGCTCTACGACCGGCTGCTCGAGGGCTCGCCCATCGGCCGGCCCTACAAGGACCCGCGCGCCCGCCACATTTACAACCAGTACGTCGTCCGCCTGCCGGACCGCGACCGGGTCCGCGAGCGGATGGCCGAGCGCGGTGTCGGCACCGAGGTCTATTACCCGGTGCCGCTCCACCTGCAGGCGTGCTTCGCGCCGCTGGGCCATCGCGAAGGCGACATGCCCAACGCCGAGGCCGCGGCGCGCGAGACGCTGGCGCTGCCCATCTACCCCGAGCTGACGGAGGAGCAGATCCGCTACATCGCGGCGACGCTGCGCGACGTGGCCGAACCGACCTGACATGCCGACGGCGTGGCGCCGCTCTCCCGCCCTCGGGTGACGCCACCGCCTGATCCACCGCCTCACGGCGCGCCGGCCGACCCCTGCCGGCGCTCCGCTCCAGACCCGACATGACGATCGAGCAGGTGGACGCCCTGCGCGCGCTGCTGCGCCGGGCGGATGAGGTGCGGGGTCTCGCCGGCCGCGCCGAGGTCGCGACGGCCGAGGACCCCGACGAGGTCGCGGCCCTGCTGCGCACGGTCTCGGACCTGGTCGAGGAGCACGAGCGCATCCATCGGCGGCTGCTCGAGACCAACGTCCAGCTGGTGTCGCTGCGCGAGGTGGCCAGCGGCATGGTGAGCTCGCTCGACGCCGGCGAGACCACCCGCACGGTGACGCGCTACCTGCACCGCGCCTTCGGCTTCGAGGACGCCTTCCTGCTGCTCATCGACGCCGAGGCACGGACCCTCGCCGGGACCTGGACGCACGGCGGCGACGGCCGCGAGCACAGCCATCGCCTGGAGCTGCCCCTGATCGGCGACAGCGGTGCCATCACACGCGCGCTGTGGCTCAACCGGACCGTGCACCTGCGCGATCCGCGCCACCATCCGGTGGCGGTGCTCCCGGACGGCCATGCGCTGCAGGCGACCCTGGGCGGCCTGGGCTCGCTCGCCTGCGTGCCCCTGCAGCGCAGCCCGTCGCCGACCTCGGCCGAGAGCCGCGCGCGCTGCGGGGCCCGCTGCGTGCTCGGCGACGCGGCGGTCGTGGTGCCACCGCCCGGCCCGGCGGCCGAGGCCTGGGCGAGCGAGCGCGAGGAGCGGCAGCGCCGCTGCCTCGGCTGCGACCTCATGCCCATCCTCGGCGTCATCGGCATGGCGCGCCCGGCCGAGGCGCCGCCGCTCAACGGCGGCGACGTCGCCCTGCTCGAGTCGATCGCCCTCTCGGTGGCGCCGGTGGTGGAGAACGCCGGGCTCACCCAGGAGCTGCGCCGCAGCGAGCGCTTCCGCCTGCACATCCTCGACAGCATGGCCAGCGCGCTGGTGGCGGTGAACATGCAGGGCGAGGTCCTGACCTTCAACCGCGCCGCCCAGGAGCTGCTCGGCTTCTCGGAGGCCGAGGCCCACGGCCAGCCGGCCGGCCTCCTGTTCGGCGAGGAGGGGGAGGCGGCCCTCCGCGCCACGCTCGAGCAGGGGCGCGAGTGCCTGCGCCGCGAGATCCTGCTGCGCACCCGCGAGGGCGAGCCGGTCCCGGTCAGCCTCACCACCTCGCTGCTGCGCAACGAGCGGCGCGGCGTCTACGGCGCGATCGCCACGTTCATGGGCCTGACGCCGCTGCGCCGCGCCGAGGAGCACGCGCGGCGCCAGGACCGGCTCGCCGCCCTCGGCCGCTTCACCTCGAGCGTCGCCCACGAGATCCGCAATCCCCTGACCGGCATCGCGGCCGGGGTCCAGTACCTGGCGCGCACCCTCGACGAGGGGTCGCAGCGCGAGAACCTCGACTTCATCCTGAGCGAGATCCGCCGCCTCGACCGCATCGTCCAGGACCTGTTCGACATCACCCACCCGCGCGGACTCCAGCTGCGGGTGGCCCCGCTCGCGGACGCGCTGAGGCGCGCGGCCCAATCGCTCGAGGCCTACCTGGCCGAGCGGCGGGTGGGGGTGGAGCTGGCGGTGGCGCCCCGCACGCCACCGGTGCCGCACGACGCCGACCAGCTGCAGCAGGTTTTCATCAACCTGATCAAGAACGCCGCCGAGGCCTCGCCGGCCGGAGCGGTGGTCCGTGTCGCCGTCGCCGTGGCGCCCCCGGCCGGGCGCGGGGCCGCGCTCGGGCAGGGCGGCGGCGTCCTGGTCCGCGTCGAGGACTTGGGCAGCGGCATCAGCCTCGAGCACCTCAAGACCGTCTTCGAGCCCTTCTTCACCACCCGCCAGGGCGGCACCGGGCTCGGCCTCTACATCTGCCACGACATCGTCAAGCGCCATGGCGGGCTGCTGACGGTGCACAGCGAACTGGGACGCGGCACCACCTTCAGCGTGGAGCTGCCCATCGAGAGCAACGGAGGGACCCCATGAGCAAAGCGAACATCCTGGTGGTGGACGATCAGGATTCGATCCGCCACTTCGTCGGCAAGGCGCTCGAGGACGAGGGCTACACCGTGCGCACCGCGGCGTCGGTGCGCGAGACCCGCGAGGCGATCGAGCACGACATGCCCGATCTCTTGTTGCTCGACCTCAAGCTCCCGGACGGCACCGGGATCGAGCTGCTGCGCGAGATCAAGCGCGTCCAGCCCGAGGTGCCGATCATCCTGATGACTGCCTTCGGCGAGGTCGAGACCGCGGTCGAGGCGATGAGCGCCGGGGCCCACTGGTTCGTGAAGAAGCCGTTCCAGAACGACGAGCTGCTGGCCCTGGTGGCCCGGGCGCTCGAGTCGCAGCGGCTCTGGCTCGAGCTGCGCCGGCTGCGCCATCAGGCCTTCGCCGACGAGGACTACCTGCACTCCTCGAGCCCCAGCATGCAGGAGGCCTACGCGATCGCCGAGCAGGTCTCCCGCGGCGACAACACCAGCGTCCTCATCGAGGGGGAGAGCGGCACCGGCAAGGAGTACTTCGCCAACCTCATCCATCGCATGAGCGCGCGGCACGACAAGCCGTTCGTCGAGATCAACTGTGCCGCCATCCCGCGCGAGCTGCTGGAGAGCGAGCTGTTCGGCCACGAGAAGGGGGCCTTCACCGACGCCCGCACCCAGAAGATGGGGCTCATGGAGCTCGCCAACGGCGGGACGCTGTTCCTGGACGAGATCGGGGAGATGAGCCCGATGCTGCAGGTCAAGCTGCTGCGCGTGCTCGAGCGCCGCACCTTCAAGCGTGTCGGCGGCACCAAGGACATCAGCGTCAACCTGCGCATCATCTCCGCCACCAACCAGGATCTGGACCGGCTGGTGAAGGAGGGGGGCTTCCGCGAAGACCTCTACTACCGGCTCAAGGTGGTGCCGCTCTGGGTGCCCGCGCTGCGCGACCGCCGCGAGGACATCCTGCCGCTGGCGCGGCTGTTCATGGAGCGCTTCGCGCGCCAGTTCAAGAAGGCGTTCCAGTCCATCGCGCCGGCGGCCGAGCAGCTCCTGGTCGGCTATGCCTGGCCCGGCAACATCCGCGAGCTCCGCAACCTGTTCGAGCGGACGATGCTGCTCGAGACCGGAGCGGTGCTCGAGCCGGTCCACCTCAAGCTCGCCCCGCGCGGACGGGCCAGCACCTCGGTCACGATCGGGCAGCGCATCGACGGCATCCTCAACGGGTCGCTGACCGACGGCGGCGTGCCGTTCGAAGCCCTGGTCGAGGAGTTGGAGCGCGCCTTGATTCTGCGTGCCTCGTATGCTACCAACTGGAACCAGAGCCGCACCGCGGAGCTGCTCCAGCTCAAGCGCGACAAGCTGCGGTATCGCATGAAGCTGTACGAGATCGAGTCCGAGGATGGAGCCGAGGCCCCTCAGGAGTAGCTCCTGGTGCGAGTGAGCCAGCCGGCGCGGGTGGTGGTGGCGCTGGCCGCGGCGGCGCTGATCACGGCGTCCTGCGCGTACACGACCAGCACCGCGCTGCTGCCCTCGCACTTGAAGACGGTGGCCATCCCGGTGTTCGAGAACGCCACCACCGAGCACACGCTGGAGCAGGACGTGACCGACGCGGTCATCGCCCGGTTCGTTTCCGATAACCACCTCAAGGTGGTGGACGAGCGCTCGGCCGATGCGGTGGTGAAGGGCAAGATCACCGAGTATCGCAACACGGTGTTCGGCTTCAGCCAGTCGGCGCAGGCGCAGGAGTACCGGGTCACGCTGACCGCGTCGGTGACGTTCAAGGATCAGGTCAAGAACCGCGAGCTCTGGAGCGAATCGGCGCTCGTCAAGACCGCCAACTACTACGTCGTGGACACCCCGGGTGCCCCCGCCAAGACGGAGCTCGATGGTCGCAGGGACGCCATCGCCAAGCTCGCCGAAGAGATCGTCACCCGCTCGGTCGAAGGCTGGTAGCGTGGCCGGGGCCGGCGCGGCCAAGCCCCGCGCGGCGCGCGGGGCCTCGGCGCGGCCGGGCGTGCCGGTGGCCGCCGCCGAGCTGGTCGAGCGCTTCGGGCGGGGCGAGCTGCCGGCCACGCTCTACCTGGAGGGCCCGGACGAGGGGCTCAAGGCCGCCCTGCTCGCCGAGCTCCGCCACGCCTGGCGCCGCGCCGCGCCCGAGGCGCCGACCGCCCGCGTGTTCCGCGCCGCCGAGGTCGAGATCGAGCAGCTGCTCGCCGCCTTCCACGGCAGTTCGTTGTTCACGCCCCGCGAGCTGCTGCTGGTCCTGGGCGCCGAGGAGCTGGGGCGGAGCGAGCGGCGGCTGACCGCCCTCGCCCAAGGCCTCGCCCGCCCGGCGGGGGGGACCCACCTGGTCCTGGTCGAATCCGCCGCCGAGACGGCCCGCAAATCGCTCGAGCCGCTGCGCGCGGCCTGCGCCGTCCGCTGCGTGGCGATGCCGCCCGCCCGCGCCGCGCTGCTCGCCTGGGGCGCGCGGCGGATGGCCCGCGAGGACATCACGCTCGCGCCTTTGACGCTCGAGGCGGTGGTGGACGCCTGCGAAGGGGACGCCGCCACGTTCTTCGACGAGCTGGAGAAGCTGGTGGCGTGGGCCGGTCCGGCGGGGCGGCTCGGCCGCGACGACGTGGCCGCCATCCTGCGCCCGGTGATCGGCGCCGACCTGCCGGACTACCTGGCAGCGGTCGCCGCCGGCGATCCGGCGCTGGCGGCGCAGCGACTCTCCCGGCTGCTCGCCGCCGGCGTGAGCGAGGGCACGGTCCTGTTCGCCCTCACCAATCTCACCGGCGGGGCGCTGGGGGGCTGGGCCCGCTATCGCGACCTGAGCCTCGCGCTCGGCCGCCGGCTTAGGCCCGGGGACCTGCTGCGCTGCCTCGACGGCCTCTATCGCGCCGAGGCGGCGTGGAAGGGGGGACGGGCCGACGCGCTCGCCGTCTTGGAGCAGGCGACCCGCGTCGTGGCCGGGAGCGCGTAGCCGGGATCCACGCTCGCGCACCGCGCCGGGCGCGCGGGCGCGATGCCGGCGGGAGGGAGCGGACGGACCTCGCTGCGCCCGAGCTCGCTGCGCCCGAGATGACGGCCGCGGCCGGTCCGGCTATCCTGCGCGCTCCGAGTCCGTCCCTTCCACCCCCATGAGCCCGCTCCAGACCATGAGCCGTTACCCGTTCGCCGAGATCGAGCCCCGCTGGCAGGCCTACTGGGAGGAGCACGGCACCTTCCGGGCGGTCGAGGTCCCGGGCCAGCCCAAGTTCTACTGCCTCGACATGTTCCCATACCCTTCCGGGGCGGGACTTCACGTCGGCCACCTCGAGGGCTACACGGCCAGCGACATCGTCTCGCGTTACAAGCGCATGCGCGGCTTCAACGTCCTGCACCCGATGGGCTGGGACGCCTTCGGCCTGCCCGCCGAGCAGTACGCGGTCAAGACCGGCATCCATCCGGCGATCACCACCGCCGAGAACATCGCCACCTTCCGGCGGCAGATGAAGCGCGCCGGGCTCTCGTACGACTGGGCGCGTGAGATCAACACCACCGACCCCGGCTACTACCGCTGGACGCAGTGGATCTTCCTCAAGCTCTTCGAGCGCGGATTGGCGTACGTGGCCGAAGTGCCGGTCAACTGGTGCCCGGAGCTCGGCACGGTGCTGGCGAACGAGGAGGTGGTGGAGGGCAGGAGCGAGGTGGGGGGCTTCGAGGTGGTGCGCCGCCCGATGCGCCAGTGGGTGCTCAAGATCACCGCCTACGCCGACCGCCTGCTCGAGGACCTCGAGCGGGTGGACTGGCCGGCCAGCACCTGGGAGATGCAGAAGAACTGGATCGGCCGCTCGATCGGCGCCGAGGTGGACTTCCCGCTCGACGGCGTGAACGGCAATCTCCGGGTGTTCACGACCCGTCCGGACACGCTGTTCGGCGCGACCTACATGGTGCTGGCGCCCGAGCATCCGCTGGTCGACGCGCTGACCGCCCCCGCCCAGCGCGAGGCCGTCGCCGCCTACCGCGAGGCCGCGGCCCGCAAGAGCGACCTGCAGCGCCAGGAGCTGGACAAGGAGAAGACCGGCGTGTTCTTAGGCGGCCACGCCGTCAATCCCGTCAACGGCGAGCGGTTGCCGGTGTGGATCGCCGACTACGTCCTGATGGGCTACGGCACCGGGGCGATCATGGCGGTGCCCGGCCACGACGCGCGCGACTGGGCGTTCGCGCGCGCGCATCACCTGCCGATCCGCGAGGTGGTGGCGGGCGGCGACGTCACGCGCGAGGCGTTCGTCGACCTCGAGCACGGCGTGGCGGTCCATTCGACCACGCCCGACGGCGCCTTCTCCATCGACGGCCTCGAGGCGGCCGAGGCCATCGCCCGGATCACCGACTGGCTGGAGGCGGCGGGGAAGGGGCGGCGCGCGGTCAACTACAAGCTGCGCGACTGGCTGTTCGCCCGCCAGCGCTACTGGGGCGAGCCCTTCCCGATCGTCTGGGTGGACGGCGAGGCGCGGGGGCTCCCGGAGGAGCAGCTGCCGGTCAAGCTGCCCGAGACCGACCGCTTCAAGCCCGAGGGCACGAGCGAGGATCCGCAGAGCCCGCTGGCTCGGCTTAGCGACTGGGTCGAGACCTTGGACCCCGTGAGCGGCCGGCCCGCGCGGCGCGAGTCCAACACCATGCCGCAGTGGGCGGGCTCGTGCTGGTACTACCTGCGCTTCCTCGATCCCTCGAATCCCGAGCGCCTGGTCGACCCGGCGCGCGAGAAGTACTGGATGCCGGTCGACCTCTACATCGGCGGCGCCGAGCACGCGGTGCTGCACCTGCTCTACGCGCGGTTCTGGCACAAGGTGCTGTTCGACATCGGGGTGGTGAGCACACCCGAGCCGTTCATGAAGCTGGTGCATCAGGGCACGGTGCTGGGCGAGGACGGCACCAAGATGGCCAAGTCCGTCGGCAACGTCGTCAATCCCGACGACGTGATCGAGCGCTTCGGGGCGGACGCGGTGCGCCTCTACGAGATGTTCATGGGGCCGCTCGAGGCGACCAAGCCCTGGAACACGCGCGGGGTGGAGGGCATCACCCGCTTCCTCGACCGCGTCTGGCGCCTGCTGGTGGACGAGGAGGGGCGCCTGAGCGGGGCGCTCACCGGCGACGACCCGTCGCCCGACCACCTGCGGACGCTCCACCAGACCATCCGCAAGGTGACCGAGGACCTGGACGGGTTGCGTTTCAACACCGCCATCGCCCAGCTCATGACCTACGTCAACGAGCTGACGCCGCTTAAGCGCCGGCCGCGGGCGCTGCTCGAGCCGCTGGTGCTTCTGCTGGCGCCGTTCGCGCCGCACATCGCCGAGGAGCTCTGGCAGCGCCTGGGCCATGCCGAGAGCCTGGCGCATGCGACCTGGCCCGCCTGGGATCCCGCCCTGGTCGAGGCCGACACGGTCACGGTCGCCGTTCAGGTCAATGGCAAGCTGCGGGCGACGCTCGAGTTCCCGCGCGGCGCCGACGCCGAGACCGTGGCCAGCGTGGCGCTCGCCGACGAGCGGGTCCGGCGCCACTTGGAGGGTTTTGTGGTCGGCAAGCGCATCCACGTCCCAGACAAGCTACTCAACCTGGTGATAACCCCGAGGTGACGCTCGCGCGGGTATGAAGTGGACTGAGAGCAGGCTCCATCCTGCCACACATGACGCGTTCACGATGCTGTTTCGCATCGAGAATGTCCTAAGGACGTTCATCTATGCCGTCCTAAAGTGTAAGTATCAGGCCGCTTGGCTAGAACGACCGGTCTTTGACAGCGAGACAATCAAGTCGCTTTCCAATCAGCGAGAGGCTCAGGATAAGGCCCACGGCCATCTTC
>VBPB01000089.1 GCA_005893365.1 Candidatus Eiseniibacteriota bacterium | reverse complement strand
GCGCCGGCAGGATGCCGCGCTGCCCGACCAGGCCCAAGATCTGCGCCCACAGCGAGACGAACGCGATCAGATAGATCGCCCCCAGCGCGCGCACGAAGATCCACGCGGTGACGCGCTCGCCCGGCGGGACCAGGTGCGGGCCCCACAGGGCCCAAGTCCACCGCTCGAAGCCCGGGCGGTGGGCGGCCACCTGCCGGTAGGCCCACTCCGAGGCGGGCGCGAAGCCGGGCAGGCAGCGGTAGAGCCACAGGCCGGCGCCCTGGCCCGGGGCGAGGGCCAGGGCGCGGAACACCGCCTCGGCCCCGCGCGAGTGGCGGCCGTCGGGCTCGATGAGGTGGACGGCGTGGGCGAACTGCTCGCGCGGGATGCCGGGCGCGCGCTCGGCCGCCTGCTGGTAGGGCGCCGCCTCGAGGCGCCCGCCGAGCGTGTGGAGCCAGCGGGCCACCCAGGCCCGGCAGAACGCGCACTCGCCGTCGTAGAGCAGCAGTGGACGACGCGACGGTGTCTCCGGCATGTCCGACCTGTCCGGTCCGCCCGGACGTCCCCGCGGATCTCAGGCCTGCTCCTCCCAGACGCGGGCCAGGTGGACGATGACCTCCACCGCCTTCTCCATGTCCTGCGCCGAGACCCACTCGAGGCGGGAGTGGTAGTTGTTCTCGCCCGCGAAGATGTTCGGCGTCGGCAGCCCCATGAAGCAGAGCCGCGCCCCGTCGGTGCCGCCGCGGATCGGGCTCTCGCGCAGCTCGAGCCCGGCGCGGCGGATGGCCTCGCGCGCGCGCTCGACCACGTCGGGATGATGGTCCAAGACCTCCTTCATGTTGCGGTACGACTCTTCGACCCGCACCGTGAACGAGGCCCCCGGCCACGCCGCGACCGTCTCGCGCGCCAGCCGCTCGAGCAACGCCTCCTTCGTCGCCAGCTCGGCGGTCACGAAGTCGCGGATCAAGAACCGCACCCAGGTCTGCTCGACCGAGGCCCCCATCATGTAGGGGTGGACGAACCCCTCGCGGCCCGCCGTGGTCTCGGGGGAGAGGGCGTCCTTGGGCAGGCGGTGGATGAAGTCGGCCGCGATCTTGATGGAGTTGATCATCCGCCCGGTGGCGAGACCGGGGTGGGTGTTGAAGCCCCGGAAGGTGATCACCACCGCGTCGGCCGAGAAGGTCTCGATCTCGAGTTGACCCAACCCGGCCGCGTCCATGGTGTAGGCCGCGGCGGCACCGAAGCGCGCCACGTCGAAGTGCGCCGTGCCGAGGCCCACCTCCTCGTCGGGGGTGAAGCCGATGCGGATCGTGCCGTGCGGGATCTCGGGATGCGTGACCAGGTGCTCCGCCGCCGCCATGATCTCGGCCACTCCCGCCTTGTTGTCGGCGCCGAGCAGCGTGGTCCCCGAGGCGGTGATGATGTCGTGGCCGATCTGCTCGCGCAGCGGGGGACACTCGGCCTGGCGCAGCACCGCGGTGGGGTCGTCGGGCAGCACGATGTCCTGGCCCTGCCAGTTGGCGTGCACGATCGGCTTGACCCCGGCCCCGCTGGCTTCGGGCGAGGTATCCACGTGGGCGAGGAATCCGATCACCGGCACGTTCGGCTTCCGCGTCGTCGCCGGGAGGGTGGCCATGACGACCCCGTGCTCGTCGCGGATCACATCGGTGAGCCCGAGCGCGCGCAGCTCCTGGGCCAGCGCGTCGAGCAGCACCAGCTGCTTGGCGGTGCTCGGGGAGGTGGCCGAGCCTTCGGCCGACTGGGTGTCGTAGGTGACGTAGCGCAGGAAGCGTTCGGCGACGCGGGTCTTGGGCGGCGCGATGGCGGGCATGGGCTCCTCCAGGCGGACGGGTCCGGCGGGCGCCGGTGTTAGCGAGGGTAGTCGAGCGCCGAACCGGGCCGCAACGGGGTGAAACGCCGGGGGCGCCAAATCCGTACGCGTTGGGGCGGCACGCGAGCGATGCGGTATCTTCCCAGGCCTTGGGCTGGCGAAAGGAGAAACGGATGACGCGCTGTGCCGCGGGTCCCCACGTCGCCGCAAGGCGTCGGTCGCGGGTGCCGCTCCCAGCGGTCGTGGCATGAGGCGCGGTACCAGCGCCGGCCCCACCGTGCGCGCCGCCGAGCCGATCGGGGCCGTCCCGCCGTCCGGCCGCGGCGGCGTGCGCCGTCTCACCCGCCTTGGCCTGATCGGCATCGCCTGCGCCGCCGGCCTCGCCCCGCCGCCCGCCGCCGAGGCGACCGGGGCCCCGCCCGAGTCGCTCACCGTCGCCCAGTGCGTGGCGCTCGCCCGGGCGGCCGCCCCCGAGGTGCGGGCCTTGGCCGCCGGCCGGCAGGCCGCCGGCCTCGACTCGGCCGCCGCGGCGCTCAACCGCCGCCCGGCCTACACGCTGACCGGCGGGGCCACCGTGGCCCCGCCCTTCTCGTACGATCCGGTGATCACCAACCTGGGCGAGTATCGCCTCCTGGTCGGCATGCAGGTGCCGCTGCGCGACGCGGGCGAGCGGCGCCGCGAGCGCGCCCAGGCGGGGCTCGGCGCCGCCGCGGCGTCGGCGGAGCTGGAGCGCGCCGCGCGCGAGGCGGGCGAGCGGGCCGCGGAGGTGGCGCTGGGCCTCCTGAGGCTCAAGACGCAGGAGCGGTCGGGCCGCGAGGCGCTCGACTGGCTCGATCGCCTGTCGTCGCTGATCACCGCGGGCGTGCGCGCGGGTGGCCAGGACCGCGCCGCGGCGGTGCGCGTCGCCCTCGAGCGCGACGCGGTCGGATCCGACCTGATCGCCCTCGAGGCCGACGCCGGCGCCCTCGGGCGCGAGCTGGCCGAGCTGACCGGCCTGGGCGAGGCGGTACTACCGCGGGTGGTCGAGCCCGAGGCCGGCGACGACGCGGCGCCTTCGCCCGCCGACTCGTCGGCGCTGCTCGCGTGGGCCGAGTCCGCCCCCGAGGTGATGGCCCTGCGCAGCGAGGAGGCGGGCGAGCGCCTGGCGCTGGAATCCGCGCGGCGCAAGAACGCGGTGCGCGTCGATCTGGCGATGGACGCCGGGCTGTGGGGCGCCGACCTGACGCCGGCCGTGCCCTTGGAGCTGGCGCTCGACCATCCCGGGGCGACCTTCGGCGACCGCCTGTGGCGCGACCTGGGCGCCTCGCTCGCCTTCGAGTTCCGCCGCCCGCTGTGGGATGCCTCGGCCGGCCGCGCGGTCGCGGCGCGCGAGGCCTCGCTGCGCGCCGCGACCATCCGCACCGCGGCGGCGGTCGCCGCGCGAAGGCGCGCCGCCCTCGACCTGGTCTCCCGCTGGCGTACTGCGACCGCGCGGCTGGCGCTGGCGCAGGCGTCGCTGGGCCGGGCGGACGATCACCTGCTGCGCGAGCGGAGCCTCTACGCCGGCGGGGCGGCGAGCCTGCTCGAGCTGCTCGACGCGCGGCAGCAGCTTGCCGAGGCGCGCGCGCGGCTCACCGATGCCCGTTTCGAGACACGACTGGCCCACTGGGAGGGTACGCTGCGGCGATGAAGACGCGAACCTGGGTAGGTGGCATCGCGGCGGCGTGGGTCCTGGCCGCGGCGGGTGGCTGTGGCGGGCACGCGCCGGCGTCCGACGCCGAGACGCCCGCCGACGAGGCGGTGGTGAGCGTCGCGGTGCGCGCGGTCGAGACGCGCCGCTTCGAGGACGTGGTGACCGCCTCGGGCCAGTGGCGCTCGGGCGGCGACGTGGTGGTCTCCGCCCCGGTGGCGGGCGTGGTCGAGAGCCTGAGCGTGCGCATCGGCGACACGGTCGGGGCCGGCCAGCGCCTGGGCTCGCTCATCACCCGCGAATCGGGGGCCGCACTCAAGGGGGCCGAGCTCCTGGCGCGCGAGGCCCACGACCCGGCCGGACGCGAGGAGGCCGAGCGGGCGCTCTTGGTGGCGCGCCGCGACCTGGTGCGGGTGCCGCTCACGGCCCCGCAGCGCGGCATCGTGACGCGGCGCTCGATCGAGCCGGGGGCTTTGGCGGCGGACGGTGCCGAGATCGTGGCGCTGGTGCCCGCGCAGGCGGTGGTCTTCGAGGCGCACGCCGCCGCGGACCAGGTCTCGCGGGTCCGGCCCGGCCAGCCGGCCACCGTGCTCGAGCCGGGCGGGGCCCGGCGCGCGGCCCAGGTCCAGCGCGTGTTGCCGATGGCGAGCGGTCCCGATCAGGCGGCCCTGGTCTGGCTGGCCGCGACCGGCGGCGGCGCGCCGCCCGCGCTCGAGCGCTTCGGCACCGCGACGATCGTGGTCGGGTCGGCGCACCTGGCGGAGGCGGTGCCGGACTCGGCGCTGGTCGAGGACGACCTGACCGGCGAGCGTCGCGTGGCGGTCGTGGACAGCGCCGGCCGCATCGCCTGGACCCCGGTCACGCTGGGCGGCGAGGCGGACGGTTGGCGCGAGCTCTTGCGCCCGCGGCTCGCGGCGCGCACGCGCGTCGTGGTCGCCGGGCAGCGCGGCCTGCCGGACGGGACCCACGTGAAGCCGCTGCCTTGAACCGCGTCTTCCGCGGGCTCCACGAGCAGCGCCGGGCGGTGCTCGCCGCCCTGGCGGTGGCGGTGGCGGTCGGCGCCTGGCAGGCGCTGCGCATGCCGGCGGCGATCCTGCCCGAGGTCACCTTCCCGCGCGTCAAGGTGATCGCCGACAGCGGCGAGCGCCCCGGCGAGGAGATGCTGCGGGCGGTGACCCGGCCGCTCGAAGCGTCGCTGCGCCGCGTGCCGGGACTCCGTGAGATGCGCTCGACCACCAGCCGCGGCTCGGTTGAGATCAACCTCGACTGCGAATGGGGCACCGACATGGACCTGGCGCTCCAGCGCGTGCAGGCGCGCATGGACGCCGCGCGCGGCCTGCTGCCCGAGGGGACCACGATCGAGGCCCAGCTCATGAACCCGGTGCTGTTCCCGGTGCTCGGCGTCTCGCTCACCTCGCGCACCCGGAGCCTCGCCGAGCTGCGCGACCTGGCGGTCATGCGCCTCGAGCCCGAGATGGCGCGCCTGCCGGGCGTGGCGCAGGTGGTGATCCAGGGCGGCGACCGGCTCGAGGCGCGCGTCACGCTGGACCCGGCGGCACTCGAGGGCCGTGGGCTCGACGCCGCGGCGGTCGCCGACGCGATCCGCGGCTCGGACGCGCTCGAGACCGTCGGGCTGCTCGAGGCCAACCGCGAGCTCTATCTGGGCATCGCCGACGCTCGACCCGCGAACCTCGACGCGCTGGCGACGGTGCCGGTGCCGGTCGAGGGCGCCCCGGCGGTGACGGTCGGCCAGCTCGGGACCGTGACGCTTAGCTCCGCGCCGCAGTTCACCCGCTACGCCGCGCACGCACGCAACGCGGTGCTGATCAACCTGATGCGCCAGCCCTCGGCCAGCACGCTGGGGGTCTCGACCGCGGCGCACCGGTGGCTCGCCCAGCACCGCGGCCTGATCCCGGACGACGTCACGGTCGAGACCTTCTACGACCAGGCCGACCTGGTGCGCGCCTCGGTGGACAGCGTGCGCGACAGCCTGCTGTTCGGCGCGCTGATGGCGGTGATCATCGTCCTGCTGTTCCTCGGGCGCCTGGACCGGCTGGGACTCGCGGGCGCCATGGTGCTGCCCGGCAGCATCGGCCTGACGCTGCTCGGCCTGGCGCTCACCCACCAGTCGCTGAATCTCATGACCCTGGGCGGCATCGCCGCGGCGGTCGGCCTGGTGCTGGACGACGCCATCGTCGTGGTCGAGCACTTCGACCACGCGCTGCGCGAGGGTGCCGGCGTGGCCGCGGTCGCCGCGACCATGGCCGACCTCTTCCCCTCGCTGCTGGGCTCGAGCCTGTGCACGCTGGCGATCTTCATCCCGTTCATGTTCCTGGGCGGGGTGACCGGGGCGTTCTTCCGCGTGCTGGCGCTGGCGATGTCCCTCATGCTCGCGAGCTCCCTGGCGCTGTGCCTCACGGTCCTGCCGCGCTTCGCGCGCGGGGGAGGACGGCGTGCCGCCAAGGCGCCGCGCGGCCCCGATCGCTTCGCGCGGCTGCTGGGCTACGCCAGCCGGCATGCCTGGGTGGCCATCGTGCCGCCGCTGCTGCTGGTCATCGCCATCCCGGTGCTCCAGGCCGGGGTCGGCAGCGGCTTCCTGCCCGAGATGGACGAGGGCAACCTGATCATGGACTACATCACCCCGCCCGGCACCTCGGTCGCCGAGACCGACCGCATGCTGCGCCAGATCGAGGCCCAGCTCGACTCCACGCGCGAGATCGTCGCCTGGTCGCGCCGCACCGGGGACCAGCTCGGCTTCTTCATCACCGAGCCCAACATCGGCGACTACACGCTGCGGCTCACGGCCGGCCGGCGCCGCCCCGCCGACGAGATCGCCGACGAGCTGCGCGACCGCATCGCCGCCAGCCAGCCGGCGATCGAGGTGGAGTTCGGCCAGCTGATCGAGGACGTGATCGGCGACCTCACCACCAGCCCCGAGCCGATCGAGGTGCGCCTGTTCGGCGAGGACCGCCGCGTGCTGGAAGCGCGGGCGCGCGACGCGGCCACCCTGCTCGGGACGGTGCGCGGGGTCGTGGACGTGAAGAGCGGGGTGGTGGTGAGCGGCCCCAACATCGCGGTGGTGCCGGGCCCCCTGGCGCGCCGCGCCGGGCTCGGCGCCGCGGAGCTGGCGCGCGCCGTGTCCCCCTACCTCCAGGGCGTGGAGGCCGGGGAGATCCAGCGCGGCGCCCGCTCCTGGCCGGTGCGGGTGGTGCTGCCGACGCCCGCCGGCGGCATCGGCCCCGATGTCTTGGCCGGCGCGCGCGTGCCGGTGGCGAAGGGCCGCTGGGCGCGGCTCGGCGAGCTGGCCGAGCTGCGCGTGAACCCGGGCGAGACCGAGATCGGTCGCGACGACCAGCGCACCATGGTCGCCGTCACCGCCCGGCTGTCGGGCCGGGACCTGGGCTCGGCGATGGCCGAGATCCAGCCGCGCCTGCGCCGCGACCTGCCGCTCGGGCCGGGCATGGGGATCCGGTACGCGGGACTCTGGGAGGAGCAGCAGTCCTCGTTCCGCGGCCTGGCGATCGTGTTGATCGGGGCCGCCGCGGCGGTGCTGCTGGTGCTGCTGGTCTCGTTCCGCTCCTGGCGCCGCGCCCTGGTGGTGATGGTGGTGGCGATCGCCTCGCTGGCGGGCGCCTTCATGTCGCTGCGGGTCTTCGGCGCCACGTTCAACGTCACCAGCTTCGTCGGCGCCATCATGGTGGTGGGGATCGTGGCCGAGAACGCCTACTTCCTGGTGATGGAGCACCAGCGCGGGCTCCAGGAGGGGGCGAGCCCGGCCGCGGCCGCCGCCGCCGCCGCGCGGCGCCGCGCCCGGCCGATTCTCATGACCACCGCGGCCGGCGTGGCGGCCCTCTCGCCGCTGGCCTTCGGGACGGGGGCCGGCAACGCCCTGCTGCGTCCGCTGGCGCTGGCGGTCGTGGGCGGCTTCACCGTCTCCGCCCTGCTGCTGCTGGTGGTCCTGCCGGCACTCCTGGCCCGCACCGGGTCCGGGACCCGGGACGAACCGGAGGCCACGGGCGTCGCGTGATCCGCCCGCGATCCGAGGCCCGCGACCGCTACCCGGTCGTGCCTGCCGGCACCGGGAGTGTTCTCCTGCATCAGCTTGCGGGGTTGTGGACGATTTCGCTTGTGTTCCGGGGCGGTGGCGACGATATTACCCTTGTCTTCGGTTGTTTTCGGATGTGCTGTCAGCGTTCTGACTCCGCCAGGGACCCCTTGGCGGTTTTTGCTAGTGGCCCATCCCTCGGATCGAAGGTCCGATCACCGTGATCGGACGCTGGGTTGGCGTGAACCGTCCGCCTCGATATCCACCTTGGAGATCGCCACTTGCTCGTTGTCGCCATCCTCTGCGGTTCCCTCATCTGCGTCGTCCAGGCCAGCTTCTTCGAATGGGCCTTCCACCGTTACTGGCTGCACCGCCCCTGGCTCCCCGAGTCCTGCTTCACCTCCCACACGCTGATCCATCATCAGCTGTGCAAGCACGACGACACGTTCGTGGTCGTCGAGGAGGAGCAGGAGGAGGCCCTCACCTTCAAGTGGTGGGGCGGGCCCGCCCTCATCCTCATCAACCTGGCGCCCTGGGCGCTGGGCGCCTGGGGCCTGGCGGCGGCCGGGGTGTCGTTCCCCAGTCTGGCCTTCCTGATCGCCTTCGCGGTGACCATGTCCCTCTACTACGCGGGCTATGAGGGACTGCATCACCTCATGCACAAGCCCGCCCTGCCGTTCATCGTGCGCTCGCGCTACTTCCGGTTCATCGAGCGCCACCATCGGATCCACCACATCCACATGGACCGGAACCTCAACGTGTTGCTGCCGCTCGCCGATCTGTGCCTCGGCACGCTGGTGACCGCGATGCCCGCGGCCACGCCGACCCCCGAGGCAGCGCGCAAGCTGGCGCGTCGCCACAGCGAGTTCGGCCGGCGCATGCAAGGCGGCCCGCGTTGAGCACCGCACGGCCGCGACGACCGGATGCGCGGCGGGACGAGAAACGTGATCGTTCGCGAGGCCGCGCCTCAGGCGCCGGACGCGACGCCCGCGCCTCGAGACCGCGCCGCCCCGCGATCGCCGCGCCGAGTCCTTCGACCCCGTCCCACCACTCAGGAGACATGATGCCTTTCAGTTCCCTGGGGCTCCCCGAGCCCATCACCCGCGGCGTGCGCGCCGCCGGGTACTCGATCCCCACCCCGATCCAGGCGCGGGCCATCCCGCTCATCCTGCCGGGCCACGACGTGGTCGCCGCCGCCCAGACCGGCAGCGGCAAGACCGCCGCGTTCCTGCTGCCCATCCTGTCCCGTCTGCTCGATGGGCCGCGCGCGCTGCGCGCGCTGATCCTGGTCCCGACCCGCGAGCTGGCCGCCCAGGTCGAGGAGAACGCGCACGCCTACTCGAAGTACGCCGAGCTGAGCGTGGGCTCGGTCTACGGCGGCGTGCCGATCGGTCCGCAGGAGCGCATGCTGCGCTACGAGGGCGTGGATCTTCTGGTCGCCACCCCGGGCCGGCTGCTCGACCTGCACGGCCGGCAGAGCCTGACGCTCGACGAGGTCGAGGTGCTGGTGCTCGACGAGGCCGACCGGATGGTGGACATGGGCTTCGCGCCCGACCTGCAGCGCATCCTCCGGCTGCTGCCCACCAAGCGCCAGACGCTGATGTTCTCCGCGACCATGCCGCCCGAGCTCAACCGCGTGGCCAAGGAGGCCCTGCGCAACCCGCAGCGCGTCGACCTCGCCCCGCCCTCCAAGCCGGCCGAGTCGATCGAGCAGACGTTCTATCCGGTGCCGCGACATCTCAAGGTGGACCTGCTGCACGAGCTGCTCGACAAGTCCGAGGAGCGCAGCGCGCTGGTCTTCACGCGCACCAAGCACGGCGCCGACCGGCTCTACCGGCAGCTCAAGGCCCGCGGGCACCGCGTCGGCGTCATCCACGGCGATCGCAGCCAGGGCCAGCGCGAGCGGGCGAGGTGCTGGTCGCCACCGACATCGCCTCGCGCGGCATCGACGTGGACGACATCACCCACGTCATCAACTTCGACGTCCCGCACACCCCGGAGGACTACATCCACCGGATCGGCCGCACCGGCCGCATGGACGCCGAAGGTGACGCGCTCACCCTCGTGAGTCACGAGGAGGAGAAGGACGCCAAGGCCATCGAGAAGTTCCTGGGGCGCCGCATCCCGACCGAGACCGTGCCGGGCTTCGACTACGGGCGCCGGGCGGAGAAGATCGTGCACACGAGCCACGCCAGCATCGAGCGGACCGGCGGCGACCGCGATTCGGCGCGGCGGGCCGGGCGCGGCAGCCACGGGGCCGTGCACCGCAGCGGGGAGCATCGGACGGTCCGCGATGCCGCCCACGCCGGGACGGCGAGCGAGCCCGCCCACGGGCGGAGACGGCGCGTCAACGCTCCCGATCGGCGGAATCGCAAGCGGATGTAAGGGCGCAGCACCCGGGCGCCCCGCTGTTCCACCTCGCGCGCGGATCCGCGCGTGGCGCCTGGCCCCCGCAGCTGCGTGATACTGTGGCCCGCATGGCGGGCCCTCCCCTGGAAGGCGTCACCCGTTTCGAGGTCGAGCACGAGACCCGCAGGCTGGAGGAGCGCGTCTACGGCGAGACCGTGCGCGTGCTCGCCGCGTGGCGCGAGGTGCTGGCCCGGCTCGGCCTGATCGGCCAGGACCCGGGGCGCTACCAGGGCCTGGGCTACGGGAACGTGAGCGCGCGGCTGGGCCCGTTCGGCGACGTCGGGCGCGGCCAGCGGCGCTTCCTGGTCACCGGCACCCAGACCGGCGGCCGCCCGGCGCTGACCCTCGCCGACTTCTGCGTGGTCGAGCGCTACGACCTGGCGACCAACCAGGTGCGCAGCTTCGGGCCGGTGCCGCCGTCCTCCGAGTCGCTCACCCACGGCGCCCTCTACGACATCGCGCCGGCCGCGCGCGTCGTGCTGCACGGCCATGCGCCCGAGATCTGGCGCCACGCGCGCGCCTTGGGCCTGCCGGTCACGCCCGCCGACGTCGCCAGCGGGACGCCGCGCATGGCGGTCGAGGTGCAGCGCCTGTTCCGCGAGTCGACGCTCTCCGGCACCGGCATCCTCGCCATGGGCGGCCACGAGG
Source organism: Candidatus Eiseniibacteriota bacterium (assembly GCA_005893365.1). Taxonomy (GTDB): domain Bacteria; phylum Eisenbacteria; class RBG-16-71-46; order RBG-16-71-46; family RBG-16-71-46; genus WS-11. The sequence goes on along the minus strand of VBPB01000089.1, from coordinate 13,488 downwards.
ACGGCGTGCTGGCCTTCGGCGGCAGCGCCGGCGAGGCGGGGGAGACGCTGGTGCGCCACCTGGCGCGGGCGCTGGCGGCGCCATGAAGGTCGGCGGCCAGGACACGCGCGCGGCGTGGTGGAGCGACGAGGGCGTGCGCTACCTCGATCAGCGGGTGCTGCCCGGCCGCGTCGCGATCGGCCTGGCGCGCACGGTGGAGGAGGTGGCGCGCGCCATCGAGACCATGGCGGTGCGCGGGGCGCCCTTGATCGGCGTGGTCGCCGCCTACGGTCTGGCGCTGGCGGCGCGCCGCGGCGAGGCCGCCGAGGCCGCCTACGCCCGGCTCGCGCGCACGCGGCCCACCGCGGTCAATCTCTGGAAGGGGCTCGACGCCGTGCAGGCGGCCGGTCCCGGCGCCCAAGCCCGGCTGGCGGCGGCCCGCGCCTTCGACGACGCCGAGGTCGCCGCGGCCGAGGCGATCGGCCGCCACGGCCTCGCCCTGTTCCGGCGGGGGACCCGCGTCCTCACCCACTGCAACGCCGGCTGGCTCGCCGTCCAGGACTGGGGCACCGCGCTGGCTCCGGTCTACCAGGCCGCGCGGGCCGGGCTCGAACCGTTCGTCTGGGTGAGCGAGACGCGGCCGCGGCTCCAGGGGGCGCGCCTCACCGCCTGGGAGCTGGGCGAGGAGGGGGTCGCCCACACGCTCATCGCCGACGGTGCGGCCGCCCACCTGATCCAGCGCGGCCGGGTCGACCTGGTCTTGACCGGTGCCGACCGCATCGCCGCCAACGGCGACGCCGCGAACAAGATCGGCACCTACTCGCGAGCCCTGGCGGCCCAGGCGCACGGCGTGCCGTTCTTCATCGCCGCCCCGCGCACCACCATCGACCCCGCGACCTTGACCGGCGCCGACATCGTGATCGAGGAGCGCGATCCGGACGAGGTGCTGACGGTCGAGGGCTTGGACGAGGCGGGGAAGCCCGCGCGCGTGCGCGTGGCGCCCGCGGGGACGCCGGCGCTCAATCCGGCCTTCGACGTCACGCCGGGAGCACTCATCGCCGGGATCATCACCGAGATCGGCATCGTGCCGGCGACGGCCGAGGGGATCGCGGGTGCGATGAGCGGCGCCGAGCGCACCGAGTCCGCAACGCCGCGGACGGCCAGCGGATCGCCTTCCTAGGCCGCGGGCTCATGAATCGTCCTGGCCAAATCAGGTGACGGATTAGTGAGATGAAACGCGGAGACGTGGTGAACGCTTTCAACCGCGTGATCGGCGCGTTGATGCTCGTGATCGGTCTACTTATTGTTGTGGGCATCGTTACGGCCCGTGATAGCCGTGAGCAGATCACCGGCAGTCCTGTGGGTATCATTGTCCTCCTTGCCGTTATGGTTCTGGGCGCGCTGATGATGTTGGGGCGGTTTGCTCATGTGGCAAGTGAGGGGTCACGGAACGTTGCCGGAGTCGCAAGGTGGGTTGGCGTGCTCATGCGCGTCGTCTACACATTGATGTTCTTGAGCGCGCTGTTGGCAGGGAAACGTGGCTGGGTGGCCGGGGCCGTGGGGATGGCAATAATCGGCGAGTGGCAGTTGCGTCGCTGGAGTCGGCGAGTCTCAAGGGGCCCGTCGTAGGGCAGTTGCGGACAACGCCTCCGCGGGACCAGATCGAGCGCGTCCACCTCGACCTCTCTGAATCCTTCCGGGTCAAAGGGCTGACGCTAAACCAGTCTGAACCGCGCCGCCGAATTCTCACGCCGGTAACACCCCGCTCATCCGCCCGCAATCGCTCCCGGGGTATCCTGGTTCGCGAGGGGAGGGCGAGCGGAGTGGCCAAGGCATGGGGACAGCCTCCGGCGGCTCCATCACCGCGCGAGGCACCGTCCTCCCCGCCTTGATCGGCAGCCCGGTGCGCGCGCTGCATCCTTGGCGACCGCGTCACCGCCCGACGGCCGGGCGGCGGTAGGTCGGCGCCGGGGATGGTGCGTCAGCGACCGTTCCCGGCCCGACTGTTGGCGGGGCCGGCGTCGTGCACCGGGGTATCGCGCCGGTAGAGGCGCAGCGCCGGCGTCTGGGCGGCCACGCCCAGCGTCGCCAGCAGGCAGCCGATGCCGCCGCTCACCACCGAGAACGGGGCGCCCCACAGGTTGGCGACCAGCCCGGCCTCCAGCTCGCCCAGCTGCGGGCCGCCCATGAAGAACACCATGTTGACGCCGGTCATGCGGCCGCGCATCGCGTCGGGGGTGTTGAGCTGGCGGATGACGTTGCGGACCACCATGCTCACCGTGTCGGTCGCCCCGGTCAGCGCCAGGCACACGAAGGTGAGTACAAAGTCGCGCGAGAGCCCGAACACGACGGTGGCGAGCCCGTAGCCCAACACCGACCACAGCATCGCCAGACCGCGCCGGTCGATGCGCTCGAGCAGCGGCACCAGGGCGGCGCTGGTGAGCAGCGCCCCCACCGACGGGGCCGCCGAGAGCAGGCCGTAACCGCGGGCGCCCACCCGCAGGATGTCCTGCGCGAAGATCGGCAGCAGGGCGGTCGCCGAGGCGAAGAAGGTGGCGAAGAAGTCGAGCAGCATGGTCGAGCGGATGAGCGGCGTGTGGAACACGAACGCCAGGCCCGCGCGGGCCGAGCGCCAGCTGATGTCGCTGGTCTCATGCGCGGGGCGGCGCGGCACGTCGCGCATCGCGAGCAGGGCCGCGATCACCACCAGGAACGAGACGCCCACCACCGAGGCGGTCTGGAACATGATGGTGTTGAGGCTGATCGCGTTGGGCAGGTGCTCGCGCGGGACCAGGGTCGGCACCAGCGACGTGCGAGCCGGACTGTCGAAGGAGCCGAAGGCGGAACCCAGGGCGGCCAGCAGGTAGACCGGCCACAGGGCGTGGACACCGCGGAAGGCCACCAGCGCCAGGGCGGCGGCCGCGAGCGCCATGCCGGTCTGGGTGATCAGCATCAGCCGCCGGCGGTCGAGCGCGTCGGCCACGACGCCGCTCACCAGCGAGAAGGCGATGATCGGGACGATGCGCACCAGGCCGACCATGCCGAGCGCCAGGCCGCGCCGGTCCGGCGCCACCAGCAGCGAGACGTGCCAGAGGATGGCGGCGTTCTGCATCATCGAGCCGGCCATCGAGATCAGCTGGCTGGTCCAGAGCAGGCGGAAGTTGCGGTGCGCGAGCGCGGCGAACGAGGAGGGGCGGGGGGGCCCCACCGCGGGCGGCGCGCCCGGGTCGGGCGTCACCGGGGCGCGGACGGGGCGGGGGCGTCGCTCGGGGTGAGCATCGCGCCGAAGATGTCGGTTCCAGGGCGAGCACGCAAGGTGGCGGCCGCCCGGGACTCACGCCCCGCCGTGCGCGGCGGCGTCCCGCGCCCGCCGGGCGCGCGCGAAGCGATCGATCGTGTCGTTGACGTAGCGGGTGCCGAACCCCTGCCCGTGACGGGCGATCCACTCGCCGACACGCTCGGTGCCGAGCGGCGGCGAGGGCGACGTGAGGAGATCGCGTCTCAGTCCCTCCAGTTCCTCCGTCGTCAGCAGCGTGTCGCGCAGCGCCCAGCCGAGCGGTCGGAGGCAGGCGATCGCCGCCCACGGCGGCATCGGGAACGCGCGCAGCGGCCGGCCGATCGCCCGGGCGAGACCGCCCACGTACTCGCGGAACGTGAACGTCTCGGGGCCGGCGGCGTCGACCGTCAACGCTGCACCGCCAGCGGCGGCGTCGCAGACGATGCGGGCGACGTCGCCGAGCGTCACGGGTTGCAGGCGGTAGCCGGGGCCGCTCGGGATGCCGAACCACGGCAGCCGGCGCAGGAGCCACGCGATGTGGTGGGTCAGCACATCGTGGGGACCCACGACGAGCGTCGGGCGGACGATCGCGTACGACAGCCCCGACTCGCGCACGAGGCACTCGACCTGCCCCTTGCCGCGGTAATAGCCGAGGTCCGAGGCGTCGCCGGCGTGGCTGACGCTGATCTGGACCAGCCGCCGGACCCCCGCGTCCCGGGCGGCGTCGAGCAGGGTCCGCGTATCGCGCACGGCGTGCGCGAACGTCACGCCCGAGCGTGGGAAGCGGATCCAGTACGTGTTGACGAGCAGGTGCGCGCCCGCGAGCACGCGACGCAGGGCGGCGGGCTCGAACCCCAGCGGGTGCGGCACGATCGCTAGGGCGGCCGGATCGTCGGGCCGGGGATGGTTGGTGAGCGTCTCGACCCGCCAGCCGCGGGCGAGCAGCTCGCGTCCGACGGCACCCCCGATGTTGGAGTAGGCCCCGGTCACGACCGCCCGAGGCGAGGTCATGACGGGCGCCTCACAGCCCGTCGTACTTCGAGTAGCCCCGCTCGTTCCAGTAGTCGGCCGGCTCGTCCGCGCTGTAGGCGATGTCGGTGAGCGCCTTGATGTTCTTGAGCCCGAGCTTCATCGGCGCCACCAGGCGCAAGGGTGCCCCATGCGCGAGCGTGAGCGGCCGTCCGTCGTGATGCGTGGCGAGCAACGTCTGCGGATGCCGCGCGGTCTTGAGGTCGATCGAGACGTAGTAGGGCTCCGGGCGCCCGTAGGCGTCGAGGCTCACCACCGAGCGCAGGGCGGCCCAGCGGGCCGAGGGCGCGGGCGGGAACGCGGCCAAGAGGTCGGCGAAGCGCAGCCCGCCCCACCAGGCCACCGCACTCCAGCCTTCGACGCACACGAGCCGCGTGACCTGGCCGTGGAGCGGGAAGCGCGCGAGCAGCGTCGCGAGCGGGAGCCGCTCGACCCGTCGCGACGCGAGCCCCGAGAGGGTGAGCGACCAGCCGGCCAGGATCTCGGGGCCCGGCGTCTGGCCGTGGAAGTTGTTGCGCAGCGGCGTGACCTCGGAACGCGCGTAGGTGCGCACGCGCCGGTCGGGCGAGGTGAGCGCCTCGGCCACGTCGTCGTCGAAGGTGAGCGCCCGGTCGAGGGTGCGCTCGCGCCGCGCGCGCGAGAGCCCGACGCGGGCGGCCAGCGAGTCGAGGTGGTCGCGGCCCGACATCCCGACGAGCCGGGCACGCGTCGCGTCCGGCAGCAGCCACCAGGCGCCGGCCGCCGTGGCCAACACCCCGCCCGCCAGGAGCAGGAAGTCGCGGCGCGTGGCCGCCGCGAGCGCGCGGCGCGGGACGTCCCGCTCGACCTCGGGGCGTTCCGCGAGGAAGCCGGGGCGCGGCGCGGGCGGCGGGGGCGGGGGCTCGGCCGACGTGCCTTCCTCCGGGCGGAGCGTGGCGTCCCCGGACGAAGGCATGGCGCCTGGAGTCGGCGGCATGTCGTCCCTCGCCGGAGGCACGCCACCGCCGGTCGCATTCACGGCGTCGCGCGGCGGGGGCATGCCTTCGTTCTCCGCCCGCTCCTCGTCCGGGTCGCGCTCACTCATGTCGGGCCTCCTTGAGGCGGGCGGACCAGCCGACCACCATCGAGCGGAACGTGTCCCAGCCGTCGGCGATGACCAGGATCACGTGCGGGACCACGAACGAGCCGAGCACCAGCAGGCAGACGAAGTGGACGATGCGCGCGCCGTCGTAGTTGACGAACAGGCGCTCGAGCCAGCCGAACTGGATGGGCTTGTGCATGGCCCAGCCCGAGAGGATGACCAGCACCCCGGCCACCGACATCGAGAAGTAGGCGGCGCGCTGGAGGGCGTTGTACTTGGAGCGGATGACCGGGTGCGGCCACGGCCGGCGCCGGATCGCCATCGGCACGACGCCGAGGTAGAAGCGGAGCATCGCCCGGGCATCGGCGACGTCGCTCAAGCGGGGCAGCAGTGCCCGCCACCCGCCGCCGGCGATGAGTCCGATCAGGTAGAGGGCGCCGTTCAGCATGAAGACGTAGGCCAGCGCCCAGTGGAGGCGCAGCGCGCGCGCCAGCATGCCGGTGCCGAGGCTCACGTGGTCGTAGATCCACGAGCGCGGGTCGCCGCCGCGGTCGTGGAGGACATGGGCGACCGCGGCGCCGAGGTCGACCAGGTAGTCGCGGCTGCCGGTCACCGGGTCGCGCGGGTGGAGGAACACCGGGGCGGCCCAGTAGATGGCGAGCCCGCTGGCGATCAGCCCGAACAGGACCGGCACGTTGACCCAGTGCGTGAGCCGCACCAGCGGGTGGTGCTTGACCACGACGCGCGCAGGCTCGGCGGAGCGGGCGCGCGTCGTCGGCGGGGGCGTCTCGGTCATGCGGGGTTCCCGGGGTGGCGACCAAGGTCGTCGACCGGCGTCGGATGCGCCCGTGGCGCCGGCCGTCACGGATACGCGGACCCGAGGCGTGCGTGACCGCCGGGCCGCTGGACGCGACAGCCTACCCCCTCGCCCGGTGGCTGGCGACAGCGTTCGGAGGCCAACCAGCGGCGTTCGTCCGCCCGGCGCCCCGCCACCGCGGCGGGCTGATATCGTGCGCCGGCCCGATCGCATGACCCAGGCCTAGGGAGGTCCGATGCGCCACCTCGTACGAGTGTTGCTTGCCTCGCTGACGCTGATCGTCTTCGCTCTCGGCGCCGACGCCCAGGCCCAGACGCGTCTGCTCCGGTTCCCCGACATCCACGGCAACCGCGTGGCGTTCTGCTACGCGGGCGACCTCTGGACCGCGCCGGCGGCAGGCGGCCTCGCCGCCCGGCTCACGAGCCATCCGGGGCTCGAGCAGTTCCCCAAGTTCTCGCCCGACGGCAAGTGGATCGCCTTCACCGGCCAGTACGACGGTGACGAGCAGGTCTACGTGGTGCCGGCCGAGGGCGGCGTGCCCCGGCAGCTCACCTTCTATCCGGCGCGCGGACCCAACGCGCCGCGCAACGGCTGGGACAACCAGGTGATGGGCTGGACCCGCGACGGCAAGAGCGTGCTCTTCAACACCATCCGCGACGGCGGCGGGGCGGCGCGCCGCAACCTCTACACCGTCCCGGCGGACGGCGGCCACGAGACGCCGCTGCCGATGTACACGGCCGGGGCCGGCGACTACTCGCCCGACGGCCAGCGCATCGTCTACTCGCCGCTCTACCGCGACTTCCGCACCTGGAAGCGCTACCAGGGCGGCTGGGCGCAGGACCTCTGGATCTGCGACCTCAAGACGCTGGCCTCCGAGAACATCACCAACCACCCGCGTACCGACCGCGACCCGATGTGGATCGGCGACAAGATCTACTTCGCCTCGGACCGCGACGGCACGCTCAACCTCTACCGCTACGACCTCGCCACCAAGAAGACCGATCAGCTGACCCACTCCACGACCTGGGACACGCGCTGGCCCTCGACCGACCACGCGTCGCGGATCGTCTACGAGTCGGCTGGCGAGCTGCACGTCTTCGACATCGGCTCGGCCAAGGACACCAAGATCTCCATCGAGGTGCCCAACGACGGCGTGGCGATGCGGCCCAGCCACTACGCGGTCGACAAGTACATCGAGGACTTCTCGCTCTCGCCCAAGGGCGAGCGCGCCATCTTCGTGGCGCGCGGCGACGTGTTCACCGCGCCCATCGAGAACGGACCCACGCGCAACCTCACCAACTCCTCCACCGCCCACGACAAGTGGGGGCGCTGGTCGCCGGACGGCAGCAAGATCGCGCTGATCTCGGACCGCAGCGGCGAGGAGCAGGTCTGGCTGGTGAATCAGGATGGCTCGGGGACGCCCCAGCCGCTCACGACCGAGATGAACGTGATGCTCTACTCGCCCGAGTGGTCGCCCGACGGCAAGCGGCTGGCCTTCTCGGACATGAACGGCAACCTCTACGTGCTCACGGTCGCCGACAAGAAGCTCCAGAAGGTCGCGCGCGAGACCCGCGGCCAGGTGAACGACTACGCGTGGTCGCCGGGGGGCTCGTATCTGGCGTTCTCGCTCTCCCATCCCTCGGGGTTCAACAGCATCCGGGTGTGGGGTGCGGCCGATGGCGCGATCCATCAGGTGTCGAGCGAGATGTTCGATTCGTACGAGCCGGCCTGGGACCCGGACGGCAACTACCTCTACTTCTTCTCCGAGCGCGAGTACGCCCCCCAGCAGTCGCGCAAGGAGCAGAACTTCGCCTCCAGCCGCAACACCGGCATCTTCGCGCTCGCGCTGCGCAAGGACGTGAAGAGCCCGTTCCCGCCGCGCAGCGACGAGGTCACGGTCGACGCCGAGAAGAAGGACGACGCCGCGGGGGACAAGCCCGCGATGGGCGCCGACCAGCCCGGGGCCAAGGGTGAGGCGGGCAGGCCCGACGCCGGGGCCGCCCGGCCCGCTCGCCCGGCCGGCAAGCCGCTGGTCATCGACTTCGACGGCATCGCCGGCCGGGTGACGCGGGTCCCGGTGAGCTCGGAGGACTACCGCGGCCTCAACGCCAACAAGGGGAACCTGATCTACGTGCGGGGGGCGGCGGGATTCAACGGACGCGACTCGTACGCGCGGCCGACCCTGATCCTCTACTCGATCAAGGACCGCGAGGAGTCGGTGATCACCGAGGGCGTGGGCGGCTACGCGCTCTCCGCCGACGGCAGCAAGCTGCTGGTCGGGGCCGGCGGCCCCAACCCGCACTACGACCTCTACGACGCCAAGCCCAAGGTGAAGGACAAGAAGACCGTCCCCACCAAGGACCTGTACGTCGACCGGGTCCCGGCTCAGGAGTGGAACGAGATCTTCGAGGAGACCTGGCGCCGCTACCGCGACTGGTTCTACGTCAAGAACATGAACGGCTACGACTGGCAGGCCATCCACGACCAGTACAAGGCGCTGATGCCCTTCGTGGCCCACCGCTGGGATCTCACCTACGTCCTCGACGAGATGGTGGCCGAGCTCAACAACTCGCACCTGTACATCGAGGGCGGCGACTACGAGACCCCGGCGCGCCAGCCGGTGGGGCTCGCCGGCGCCCGGTTCGAGGTGGACCAGGCCGCCGGGCGCTACCGGATCGCCAAGATCTACCGGGGCCACAACGAGGAGGACAAGTACCGCTCACCGCTCACCGAGGTGGGGGTGGACGCGCACGTCGGCGACTACGTGCTGGCGATCGACGGCCAGGAGCTCAAGGCCGGCGACAACATCTATCAGCGCCTGCGCAACAAGAAGGACCCGGTGACGCTCACGCTCAACACCCGGCCGGCGCTCGACGGCGCGCGCAAGACGACCTACACGCCGATCGTCTCCGAGGCGAGCCTCATCTACCTGGACTGGGTGCTGGGCAACGCCGACCGCGTCGCCAAGATGACGGACGGGCGGGTCGGGTACATGCACCTGCCGGACATGGGGGCGCCGGGCATGTACGAGTTCATCAAGTGGTTCTATCCCCAGATCCGCAAGGAGGGGATGGTGGTCGACGTGCGCTCGAACGGCGGCGGCAACATCTCGCAGCAGTTGATCGAGCGCCTGCACCGCAAGATCCTCGGCACCAACTGGAGCAAGTGGCGGGACGATCCCGGCACCTACCCCGGCGTGGTCTTCACCGGGCCGATGGTGTGCCTGATCAACGAGACCTCGGCCTCGGACGGCGACATCTTCCCGTACATGTTCCGCCAGTCCGGGATCGGTCCGCTGATCGGCAAGCGCACCTGGGGCGGCGTGGTCGGCATCTCGGGCCGCGGCCCGCTGCTCGACGGCGGCCAGGCGCTGGTCCCGCAGAGCGGGCTGGCCTCGCCCGACGGCCAGTGGGTCATCGAGGGCCACGGCGTGGACCCCGACATCGTGGTGGAGAACGACCCGGCCTCGGTGGCCGCCGGGCACGACCCGCAGCTCGAGCGCGGCGTCCAGGAGGTGCTCAAGCTCATGACCACGCACCCGGCGAAGCTGCCGAGCCGTCCGGCCGATCCGGTCCGGACCAAGTAGGGAGCCATGACCGCCGTCACGTGGCTGACCGTGTGGGCGCTGGCGGTGACGCCGGCGCCCCGCGCGCCGCTGGACTCGCTCTACCGGCCGGCCGCCGAGCGGCTGATCGGCGCCGCGCTGTCGAGCGATCACGCCATGCTCCGGTTGTCGCAGCTCTGCGATGGCATCGGCCACCGGCTCTCCGGCTCGCCGGAGCTGGACCGGGCCATCGCCTGGGCCGCCCAGGCGATGCGCGAGGACGGGCTGGAGAAGGTGAGGCTCCAGCCGGCGATGGTCCCGCATTGGGTGCGCGGCGAGGAGCACGCCGAGATGGTGGAGCCGGGCCCGCAGCAGCTCTCGATCCTGGGCCTGGGCCGCAGCGTGGGCACGACGGCGGGCGGCATCACTGCCGAGGTGGTGGTGGTCGAGAGCTTCGCCGAGCTGGACTCGCTGCCGGCCGACGCGGTGCGCGGCCGGATGGTGCTCTTCGACGTGCCGTTCACGCGCTACGGCGAGACGGTGCGCTACCGCAGTCAGGGCGCCAACCGCGCGGCCGCGCGGGGTGCGGTGGCGGCGCTGGTGCGTTCGGTGGGGCCGGTGAGCCTGCGCACGCCGCACACCGGCGCCATGGGCGGGTACGTGGACAGCCTGCCCCAGATCCCGGCGGCGGCGGTGACCCTCGAGGACGCCAGCATGATCCACCGCCTGCTCAAGCGCGGCCAGCGCGTGCGCGTCCACCTGGAGATGGGGGCGAGGACCCTGCCCGATACGCTCTCGCACAACGTCATCGGCGAGATCCGCGGCTGGCAGAAGCCCGACGAGGTGGTCGTGGTCGGCGGCCACATCGACTCGTGGGACGTGGGACGCGGCGCCCAGGACGACGGCGGCGGGGTGGTCATCAGCATGGAAGCGCTGCGGCTCATCCGCCAACTCGGCCTGCGCCCGCGGCGGACGCTGCGCTGCGTGCTGTGGACCAACGAGGAGAACGGGACGCGTGGCGCTCAGGCGTACGCGGAGTCGCTGGGGGCCCTGGTGGGCAAGCACGTCGCCGCGGTCGAGTCGGACGGCGGGGTCGAGCGCCCGGTGGGCTTCGAGTTCGGCGCGTTGCGGATCGGCACCGACTCGACCGATGCGCCGCGGGTGGCGCAGGCGGTGGCGCGGGCGAAGGAGATCGGGCGGCTGCTGGCGGGCCTGGGCGCGGATCGCATCGCCGACAGCGGCGGGGATGCCGACATCGGACCGCTCATGCGCAAGGGCGTGCTGGGGGTGGCGCACCGGACCACCGGGGAGCACTACTTCGACTGGCACCACACGCCGGCGGACACGCCCGACAAGGTGGACCCGATCGAGCTGCGCAAGAACGTCGCGGCGCTGGCGGTGATGGTGTTCGTGCTCGCGGACATGCCGGAGCCGCTGGTGCCGCCCCCGGGGGCTGCTGCTGCGGCGGCGGCGGCGGCGATGCGACCGGCGGCGGCGCGGCGGTAGAGACTCGGGCGGCGGCGGCGGTCCTCGGTACCGCCGCCTCGTTCTCGAGCTACGGCCGGGGTGGGGCTTGCGTCAGCTCGCTCGCCAGGGCGTCCATGCCGTAGATGTTCTTGAGCGCCTCGAGGATCGCGGCGGAGTGGACGGCGACGGCGCGGGCTTGCTGATCGTCGTAGGCGAAGTTCCAGGCGAACGACTGGGTGTTGCCGTCGAAGATGAGCCCGACGTACTCCAGCTTGCGGTTGAGCACCGGGCTGCCCGAGTTGCCGCCGATGATGTCGTCGGTGGTGACGAAGTCGAGCGGCGTGTCGAGGTCGAGCTTGGGACGGGCGGCCGCGACGCGATCGGGGATCGCGAACGGCGGCTGGTTGTCGAAGCTCTTGGCGCGGTCGTACAGGCCGAGGAACGTGGTCTTCCACGGCACCCGCGTCAGGAGCTGGTCGTAGCCGGCGACCCGGCCGTAGGAGAGCCGCAGCGTGCCGGTGGCGTCGGGATAGACCGACTTGCCGTCGAGCGCGAAGCGCGCGCCGGCGATCCGCGCGCCCTCGAGGGACTCGACGCTGGTGATGGCGTCCTCGTGCCAGGCCCGCAGCTCCCGGTAGGAGGGGTCCAGCTTCCGCGCCCACACGATGAGCGGGTCGTCGGAGGCCGCGACCGCCTGGCTCCCGCCGGTCACCAGTTCCTGGCGGAAGGCCACGTCGGTGAGCCGGGTGTGCGCGGTCAGGTCCTCGGCCACCTGGGCGGGCGTGCGGTCGCCGAGCGCCAGCTTCACCCAGGGATCCTTGGGTCCCAGCGCCGCGAGCGCGTCGGCCAGTTGGGTCTCGAGCGTCACGGCGTCCAGGTCGGGGAAGACGGGGGCCTTCGAGAAAAGCTGGAAGCGGAGCGACTCGAGGTTCGAATCGCGGTACTCCTGGAACCGCTGCTCGTTCGGCTTCTCGACCTCGGTGGTCAGGCGCACGATGTCGTTGGCGATGGTCACCAGCCGGGCGCCCCGGTCGACATCGCGATACGAGTACTCGCGGAAGCGCCGCGCCTGCTCGCGCTCGGCCGCGGCGATGTGATCCCAGGCGTTGCCGTATAGCGCGGCCAGCTTGGCGTCCTTGGCGACGCGGGCGCGGAGCGCCTCCTCGTCCTTGCGCTTCGCCTCCATCACCGCCGGGTCGCGCAGCACCTCGAGGAAGGCCCGCTCGCGCTTGAGGTTGTTCTCGAGGCCGAAGATGCGGTCCAGCGCGCGCCGCGACTGCTCGGGACCGCGCGCCGCATAGGCGCGCAGCGCCGCGAGCCGGTGCTCCTGCGCGGCGATGCGGATGGCGCGCTGCGTGTCGCGCTGGAACTCGAGCTGCGACACCGTCAGCTGGCGGTTGGTCTGGCCGGGATTCCCGGAGACGAACACCAGCTCGCTGTCCGATGGGCCGGCCGCGTTCCAGTGGAACCAGAAGTCGGGATGGACCGGCTCGCCCTTGTCGTAGATGCGGAAGAAGGCGAAGTCCAGGTCGTGCCGCGGGTACGAGAAGTTGTCGGGATCGCCGCCGAAGAACGCGATGCTCTGCTCGGGGGCCATCACCAGCCGCACGTCGGTGTACTTGCGATACCTGTAGAGCCAGTACTCGCCGCCCTTGTACAGCTCGACCACCCGCGACTGCAGTCCGGTGCTCTGGCTCGACTCCTTCTCGATCGCCGCGGTCGCCGCCCGGCGCTGCGCGGTCTGCGCGGCACCGGTGGCCTTGGGGTCCACCGCGTGGCGCACCTGGTCCGTGACGTTGGCCGTGGAGATGAGCACGCGCAGCTCGAGGTCGGGGCACTTCATCTCTTCGGCGCCGGTGCGCGCGAAGAAGCCGTCGCGGACGTAGTCGTGGTCGGGCGTCGACACCTTCTGGAGCTGGCCCAGCGCCACGTGATGATTGGTGAGCACGAGCCCGTTGGCCGAGACGAACGCACCCGAACCGCCGCCGAAGCTGACGCTCGCCTTCTGCAGGTGCTCGATCCAGTCGGGGGTGGGCGTGAACCCATAGCGCTCCTTGAGACGCGCCAGCGGCAGGTTGTCGAGCGTCCACATCCCCTCGTCGGCGCGCAGGCGCGGGGCGTGGGTGGCGACGAGCAGGGCCGCGAGCAGGGCCGCGAGGACAGGAATCGTGGGGGTCGCGCGGTGCATGGGATCCTCGACCGGTGGTGACCGGATGGTGGCCATGACCCGGGGGTTGGGCCGGCGGAGAGCCTACGCCGCCCGGGGAGGGCTGTAACGCCGGGGGCGCACGTTCGGCAACCCCGCTCGAACCGGG
>VBPB01000348.1 GCA_005893365.1 Candidatus Eiseniibacteriota bacterium | reverse complement strand
GCCCGGACGACATCAGAACCCCCGCGTCGCCGAGAACGCCCAGCGGTGCTGCTGGTACCCGGCGGCGGTGGACAGGTCCGAGTCGCTGCGCCCCAGCTCGAGCGCCAGCGTCGCCACGCGCTCGATCGCCCACTGGGCGCGCAGCGAGCCGTTGACGTAGGCCCGTGACGGGCTGCCGCGCTGGTGCTGGCGCCCCAGGCGGCCCTCGCCCGAGAGCGTGAACGGGGGCTGCGGCGTCCACTCGCCCTCGACCCCCGGGCCCCATTCCAGGTACGCGGCCGGGTCGTAGTAGCCGTCGTCCAGGTCGTGGCGCGTGTGCAGCTGCTCGCCGCCGAAGGTGGCCGAGATGCGCCCGCGGCGCTCGGCGTAGAGCCGGCAGGCGGCGGACAGGGCCTCGGTGTGCGCGAAGTTGTCGTCGCTGAACTGGCGCTGGCGGAACGCCGCGCGCACGGTGAAGCGCTCGCCCAGGTCCCAGTCGGCACCCTCGACGTAGGTGGTCACGGCGATCCGATCCGCCAGGGACAGCCGCGTCAGGACCAGGTCGTGCGACACGCCGGCGTCGGCGCGCATGCGTTCCAGCGGCCGCCAGGTGGCGGAGAGTTCGCCGAGCCGCTCGGTGTCGCCGCCGCCCAGCTCGGTGTGGCCGATCGCGGCGCGCGTCGTCCAGGCCTCCGACCACACGGTCTCGAGACCGAGGCCGAACCGGAACGGCTTGTGCTCACCGCCGTCGTCGCGCACGCGATCGCGCTGCCACGAGAGCTCCGCCGTGTTCTGATGGGGCAGCGGCAGCCGCAGCTCCATCCGCGTGGTGCGGATGCGCAGCCGGTCGCTGTCGTCGGCGTGCGCGACCACCGCGGTCAGGCTGGGGCTCTGCTCGGCCCGCAGGCGCCGGCTCAGGTCGAGCGCCTCGGCGTCGTCGGGCTCGCGGGTCAGGTACTCATCGAGGGCGGCACGCGCGCGGTCGGGCTCGCCGTTCCAGTCGCGCGCGAACGCCAGGGTCTTCCACACCTCGGGGTCGGGCTCGGGATCGGTGGCGAGCGATTCGAGCCGTGCGGCGGCGCGGCGGTGGTAGCCCTGCCAGTTCTCGTTCATGGCGAGCCCCAGGCGCGCGCGCCGGTTCTCGGGCTGGCGGGCGAGGACGGCGGTGTAGGTGGCGGCGGCGTCCCCGTTGCGGCCCAGCCAGACCAGCACGCGGGCCCGCTCCATCATCACGTCCGCGTCGTCGGGCGCCTCGCGCAGCAGGGCGTCGTAGGCGGCGAGCGCTTCCTTCATCCGCTCGAGGCGCGCCAGCGCCTGGGCGCGGTTCATCCGAGCGTCGCGGTCGTCGGGCTGCTCGGCGACGCGCAGGTCCAGGTCGCGCAGCGCTCCCGCCGCGTCGCCGGCGGCGAGCCGCTCGCCGGCCAGGTCGCCACGCACGTCCTTCTCCAGCTCGGGGTGGTCGGCGACCAGCCGCTCGAAGCGATGGACCGCCTCGGCGTGCCCGCCGTTCCAGCCGGTGACCGAGGCCTCGAGCCATCGCAGGTCCGTGTTCTTCGGGTCGCGCGCCAGCGCGCCACGCAGGACGCTCAAGGCCTCCTCGTGGCGCCCGGCATCGGCAAGGGCGCGGGCTTGGGTCCAGGCCGCGCGCGAGGAGTCCGCCGGTGCCATGCTCGCCGCCAACGGACCCGGCTCCGCCGCCTGACGGGATGGCGTGGTCCGGCCGTGGCGCGCGGCCGCCCGCGTGCGGCGCGGGGCGGTCGCATGCGCCGTGGCGCTGCGCCGCGGCGCCGCGGCGGCGAACGCCGTGCACACCAGCGCGCCCAGCAGGCACGCCGACAGCGCGGCGCGCAGCAGCAGGCGGCGGCTCATCGCTCGGGCTTCCACTGCGTGATGGCACCCGTGCGCAGCCGGCCGAACAGGCCGATGGGGGTGGCGTACACGGTGATGAGCGACATCAGCATCCAGTAGATGATGGGATAGGTCACCGCGGTCGGGAAGTGGCGGAGGATGCTGGGGTCGTAGCGCGCGTCGAGCAGCACACCGGTCAGGAGCTGGGTCAGGCACAGCGTGCCGATGGTCATGCCCCACCAGTTCGGGATGGGCGACACGCCAACCGGCGGGATGCCGTAGGCGTACGAGGCGATCCAGAATCCGGTGAGCAGGACGAAGCAGTAGGCCCACAGGATCGAGAGCACCGACTCGAGGTAGACCGGCAGCATCCGGCGCATCCGCCACGACAGGTTGAGGTCGGCGTTGCGCCGCAGCACCTGCGCCAGGCCGAGCGCCCAGCGCTTGCGCTGGACGATGAGCCCGCGCAGCGAGTGCGGCACCCTCATCCACACCAGCGCGTGCGGCTCGTAGCGCACGTCGTAGAACGCCCGCTGCAGCTTCCAGGTCATGTCGATGTCCTCGGTGGCCATCTCCGGGCTGTAGCGGCCGACGTCGATCAGCGCCGAGGTGCGGAACGCGCCCACCACGCCGGACATGGTGAGGATG
>VBPB01000347.1 GCA_005893365.1 Candidatus Eiseniibacteriota bacterium | reverse complement strand
GACCACGCCACTCAGGTGCAGCCGCCCCTCCGCCACGGCGTGGAAGATGGCAGGGAACCGCCGCGCCGCACGGGCCGCATGGATGCGCTTGCGGGCGGCCTGCTCGGAGAGCCGCAGCGCCCCGACGCAGTAGGCGAACATCGAATCGTACCCGGCGGGGACGTACGCCTTGCGTGCGTCGACCTCGGCGAGGTAGGCGAGCGCCTCGGCGGTAACGCCACGCTCACGGGCGTGGACGGTCTCGCAATCGCGCAACAGGGCCGGCTCGGACACCTGGGGGAACGAGTAGGTCTTCACGTTCAACTCCTCGACGGGGGCGGGTGTCGGGAGC
>VBPB01000346.1:3482-8118 GCA_005893365.1 Candidatus Eiseniibacteriota bacterium | reverse complement strand
CGGCGACACGTCCGCGCCCACCGCCCCGATCAGCCCCCCGCCACCTCGGGGCTCACGCCGCGCAGCGCCAGGGCGCGGGCGCACACGTTCTCGACCGTGAAGCCCAGCTCGCGCATCACGACGCCGCCCGGCGCCGAGGCGCCGAACCGGTCCAGCGCCAGCACGTCGCCGCGCTCGCCCACGTAGCGGTGCCAGCCCTGCGACACGCCGGCCTCGACGGCGAGCCGGGTGTGGAGGGCCGGCGGCAGGACCGCGTCGCGATACTCGCGCGGCTGTGCGTCGAACAGCTCCCAGGAGGGGAACGACACCAGGCGGATCCGATGGCCCTGCGCCGTCAGCCGCTCGCCGGCCGCGACGATGAGCCCGACCTCCGAGCCGCTGGCGATCAGGATCATTTCCGGATCGCCCCCGGGCGGGTCGAGGAGGACGTAGGCGCCGCGCGCGAGCCCCTCGGCCGCGGCGAACCGCGCGCGATCGAGCGTGGGCACGTCCTGGCGCGTCAGGACCAGCGCCACCGGCCGGTCGCGCGTCGCGACCGCCACGCGCCAGGCGCACACGGTCTCGTTGGCGTCGGCCGGGCGCAGGACGACCAGGCGCGGGACCGAGCGCAGGCCGGCCAGCTGCTCGACCGGCTGGTGCGTCGCGCCGTCCTCGCCCAGCGCCACGCTGTCGTGCGTGAACACGTAGATGACGTGGAGGCCCATGAGGGCGGCCAGCCGCATGGGCGGCCGCATGTAGTCGGAGAACACCATGAAGGTCGCGCCGTAGGGGATCGCCCCGCCGTGGGCCGCGATCCCGTTCAGGATCGCGCCCATGGCGTGCTCGCGCACGCCGAAGTGCAGGTTGCGCCCGGCGTAGGTCCAGCCGCCGCCCTCGGAGCCCTGCGTGTCGGCCCGCTCGAGCCCCGGGGGCTCGAACGCCCCCAGCTCCTTGAGGACGGTGTGGGTCGACGGGTCCAGGTCCGCCGAGCCGCCGACCAGCGCCGGGAGCCGCGGGGCGATGGCGTTCATCACCTTGCCCGAGGCGACGCGCGTCGCCATGCCCTTGGCGTCGGCCGCGAAGCGCGGCAGGTCGGCGTCCCAGCCCGCGGCCGGCTCGCCGGAGAGGATCTGCCGCAGCTCGCGCGCCAGGTCGGGGAACTTGCCGGCGTAGGTCGCGAAGCGCGCGTTCCACTCGGCCTCCGCCTGGGCGCCGCGCGTCATGGCCTCGCGGAAGTGCGCGCGCGCGGCGTCGGGGATGTCGAACGGCGGCTCGGTCGGCCAGCCCAGGTGGTCCTTGGTCAGGCGCACCTCGTCCACGCCCAGCGGCGAGCCGTGCGCCTCGAAGGAGTCCTGCTTGTGCGGCGAGCCGTAGCCGAGATGCGTGCGCACCAGGATCAGCGAGGGCCGGCGCGTCTCCTCGCGCGCCGCCGTGAGCGCCTGGGCGATCGCGGCGAGGTCGTTGCCGTCCGCGACCGTCTCGATGTGCCAGCCGTAGGCCGCGAAGCGCGCCGCCCGATCCTCGGTGAACGTGATGTCGGTGGCCGCCGAGAGCGTCACCCGGTTGTCGTCGTAGAGATAGATGAGCTTGCCGAGCCCGAGGTGGCCGGCCAGCGAGGCCGACTCGGCGGCGACCCCTTCCATCAGGTCGCCGTCGCTCACGATCCCGTACCTCGGCGATCGCCATGCCGACGCCGTTGGCGAAGCCCTGGCCGAGCGGGCCGGTCGTGGTCTCGACGCCGGGCGTGAGGCCGCGCTCGGGGTGCCCGGGCGTGCGGCTCCCCCACTGCCGGAACCGCTGCAGCTCCTCGAGCGGCAGGTCGTACCCGGTCAGGTGGAGCAACGCGTAGAGCAGCATCGAGCCGTGCCCGGCCGAGAGCACGAACCGGTCGCGGTCGGGCCAGTGGGGCGAGCCCGGATGGTGGTTGAGGAAGCGCGTCCACAGCACGTACGCCATCGGGGCGGCGCCCAGCGGCATGCCCGGGTGTCCGCTGTTCGCCTTCTGGACCGCATCGACGGCAAGGAAGCGCAGCGTGCCGACGCACAGCGCGTCTAGGTCGGTCGCGGGGATCGGGGCCACCGGGTCTCGGCTCATGCGGGTGTGAGAATATACGGTCCGCGGGTCGGTGACACATACGCGGGCAAGGTGCGGAGGAGCAAGGCATGCAGCTCGGCATGATCGGTCTGGGGCGGATGGGCTCCAACATGGTGCGGCGGCTGGTCGCGGGCGGCCACGCGTGCGTGGTCCACGATACCCATCCCGAGGCGGTGAAGGCGCTGGCGGGCCCCGGAATCACCGGGGTCACGTCGCTGGCCGACCTGGTGCAGCGGATCAGCCGCCCGCGCGCCATCTGGCTGATGGTGCCGGCGGCGGTGGTCGATCCCGCGCTGGCGGAGCTGGTCCCGCTGCTCGCCGCCGGGGACATCGTGATCGACGGCGGCAACTCGAACTATCAGGACGACCTGAGGCGCGGCGCCGAGCTGGCCGCGCGCGGCCTCCACCTGGTGGACGTCGGGACCAGCGGCGGCGTCGCCGGCCTCGAGCGCGGCTTCTGCCTGATGATCGGCGGCGAGCCGGACCCGGTCCGGCATCTGACCCCGGTCTTCACCACGCTCGCCCCCGGCGTCGCCGCGGCGCCCCGCACGCCCGCGCGCACGGCGGGCGGCACCGCCGAGTCGGGCTTCCTCCACTGCGGGCCGCAGGGCGCCGGCCACTTCGTCAAGATGGTCCACAACGGCATCGAGTACGGCGTCATGGCCGCCTTCGCCGAGGGCATGAACATCCTGCGCCACGCCGACGCCGGCGCGAGCACGCGGGCCGCGGACGCCGAGACCACGCCGCTGCGGCATCCCGAGCTCTACCGGTACGCGCTCGACCTGCCCGAGATCGCCGAGGTCTGGCGCCGCGGCAGCGTCATCGCCTCGTGGCTGCTGGACCTCACCGCCGCCGCCCTGGCCAGCGATCCCGAGCTCGAGGGCTTCGCCGGCCGCGTGTCGGATTCGGGCGAGGGCCGCTGGACGCTGGCGGCCGCGATCGACGAGGGCGTCCCCGCCCCCGTGATCAGTGCCGCGCTCTACGGGCGGCTGGCGTCCCAGGGCAACGCCGAGTACGCCGACCGGCTGCTCTCGGCCATGCGCAAGCAGTTCGGCGGGCACGTCGAGAAGCCGGCCGCCGGAGCGCGCCGTGGGTGATCGCCGCGGCTGCGAGGAGGACTCCGACGCGCTGGTGCTGTTCGGGGTGACCGGGGACCTCGCCCACAAGATGATCTTCCCGGCGCTCTACGCGATGGCGAAGCGCGGCATGCTGCGCACCCCCGTGGTCGGGGTGGCCTCCTCGCCGTGGACGCTCGACGATCTCAGGAAGCGCGCGACCGACAGCGTGCGGCGGGTCACCAAGACCGTCGACCGGCGCGCGCTCGAGCGGCTGATCGCGCTGCTCCGCTACGTCCCGGGCGACTACAACGATCCCGGCACGTTCGCCGCGCTCCAGCGCGCGCTCGGCGGCGCGCGGCGCCCCGCCCACTACCTGGCCATCCCGCCCACGCTCTTCCCCACGGTCATCCGCGGCCTGGGGGCGGCCGGGCTGGGCCATGGCGCGCGCGTGATCGTCGAGAAGCCGTTCGGACGCGACCTGGCCTCGGCGCGCGAGCTCAATCGCATGGCGCTCTCCGTCTTCCCGGAGGACTCGATCTTCCGCATCGACCACTACCTCGGGAAGGAGGCGATCATGAACATCCTCTACTTCCGCTTCGCCAACTCCTTCCTCGAGCCGTTCTGGAATCGCAACTGCGTGTCGAGCGTCCAGATCACGCTGTCCGAGGAGATCGGGGTCGGGACGCGCGGCGCCTTCTACGAATCCGCCGGGTGCCTGCGCGACGTGGTCCAGAACCATCTGTTCCAGATCGTCGCCCTGCTCGCGATGGAGCCGCCCGCGTTCCGGGGCTACGGGGCGGTGCACGGCGAGAAGGCGAAGGTCTTCCAGGCCATGCGCCCGCTGGCGCCCGTCGACCTGGTGCGCGGGCAGTATCAAGGCTATCGGCGGGAGCCGGGGGTCGCCAAGCAGTCCGACGTCGAGACGTTCTGCGCGCTCAAGCTCCACATCGACTCGTGGCGCTGGGAAGGGGTCCCCTGGTATCTGCGCTCCGGCAAGCGTCTGCCCGAGTCCGCGGTCGAAGTGCTGGTGCAGCTCAAGCCGCCGCCGCAGCGGCTGTTCGCCGACTCGGATTCGACCGACGGGCGCGCCAACTACGTCCGCTTCCGCCTCTCGCCCAGCTCGGCGGTCGCGCTGGCCGCGCGCGTCAAGCGCGTGGGCAAGGAGTTCATCGGCGACCAGCACGAGCTCTACATGCAGGATCACCAGACCGGCAGTGAGGCCCCCTACGAGCGCCTCCTCGCCGACGCCATGTGCGGCGACGGTGCGCTGTTCGCGCGCGAGGATTCGATCGAGGCGGCCTGGGCGGTGGTGGATCCCATCCTCAAGAAGCATCGCCGGGCGATCCCGTATCGGCCGGGCGGCTGGGGCCCGAAGCAAGCCGACGCGCTCATCGCCGCCGAGGGCGGCTGGCACAATCCCACGCCCGAGAAGGCGCTGGCGTAACCGCGCCCCGCCGCGCCGGGCCCCGCGCGCTCGACTCCGTTCAGCGCCGCCAAACGCGGAC
>VBPB01000346.1:2692-3476 GCA_005893365.1 Candidatus Eiseniibacteriota bacterium | reverse complement strand
AGACCATGCCACCCCGCCACGAGGGAGGCATTCCCCGGCCGCTCTCCCCACGTGTCTCGAGCGGCCGGCGACCGACGTTCGTTCTCGCACGCGCACCCGGCCTGCCCGCGGCGCCGCCAGGCTCCGCCCGCTCGCCGCCTGCGCCATGGAGCCGCGCCATGAGAAGCCTCGCCCTGCGTACCCTCGTCGCCGCCCTCACGCTCGCCGCGTTCCAGGTTCCCGCGTGGGCCGATGGCGGCCCGGCCACTGGCCGCGATCCCGTCGCGGTGGATGTCGCGTCCTGCCCGCCGATCTCGATCTCGCCCGCGAGCCTGCCCGGCGGCATCGTGCGACAGCCTTACCACGAGACGCTCACATCGACCGGCACGTCGCCGTTCACGTTCGCGGTCAGCGCCGGCGCCCTGCCGACCGGGCTCCACCTCCTCGGTTCGGGGAACTCGCTCTACGGCTGCGACCCGAACGGAACCATCTTCCATGTCGATCTCACCACGGGCGTGGGCACCCCGACCGGGATCGTCGCGCCGACCGGTTCGGCCACCGAGATCGAACACGACTTCATCTCGGGCGCCACGTTCGTGCAGGCCCGCGATGGGTTCTTCTACGGCGAGCGCTTCGACCTGGCCAGCGGTGCCGCCATCGGCGGGCCGGTCTACGACGGGCTGTCCTTCCAGGGCCTCGAGTTCGTGGGGAGCACGCTCTACGGGACCGCGGTCCAGGGCCCCAGCGGTCCGTGCACGCTGTACACCATCGATCCGACCAGCGGCTTCACCACCCAGATCGGCTA
>VBPB01000346.1:2013-2560 GCA_005893365.1 Candidatus Eiseniibacteriota bacterium | reverse complement strand
CCACCGGCATCACCGCGGGCAGCCTCGAGTTCGGGCCCGATGGCAACCTCTACGCGGGCGGCGACGCGACCAACGGGGGCTGGCTCTACCGCATCGACCGGCTCACCGGCGCCAGCACGCTGATCGGCCCGACCGGATTCTCCAGCGTCTCGGGATTGACGCTGGCGCCGGGCGGCGGCCCCGGGGCCCAAGGCATCCTCTCCGGGTCCCCCAGGGCTGCGGGCAGCTATCCGTTCCGGGTCCTCGTGACCGATGCCAATGGCTGCCAGGGCACGCGGGACTACCGGATCGACGTGACCTGCCCGCCGATCACGATCTCGCCCGCGAGCCTGCCGCCGGGGACGGCCACCACCCACTACACCCAGGTCCTGACCGCCGACGCCGTGCCGCCGTTCAACTTCTATCTGGCCGGGGGCAGCATGCCGCCGGGGCTCATCCTGTATCCCAACGGCGCGCTCGAGGGCGACCTGACCACGATCGGCAGCTACGCCTTCTCGATCGGCGTGGTCGACTCGTTCGGATGCCGGGGCAGCGCCGACTACCGCAT
>VBPB01000346.1:0-1985 GCA_005893365.1 Candidatus Eiseniibacteriota bacterium | reverse complement strand
GCAGAACGCTGCCTACCATGTCCAGCTGAGCACCACCGGCCTCCCGCCGCTCACCTTCGTGCTGCAGAACGGCAACCTGCCGCAGGGGCTGACGCTGGCGACGGACGGCGCCATCGACGGGACGCCGACCACGGTCGGCGCCTTCGGCTTCACGGTGAGCGTGACCGACGCCAACGGCTGTCACGGCACCCACAACTACGGGATCACGGTCTTCACCTGCCCGCTGATCACCGTCCTGCCGGCGAGCATGCCCGACGGGCTGGCCGGCGCTTCCTACCAGCAGACGCTGACGGCCGACGGGGCGCCGCCGTTCGTGTTCTCCGTGAGCGCCGGCAGCCTGCCTCCCGGCCTGGCGTTGGCCAGCGCCGGTGGGGGGCAGGTGCTCTACGGCTGCGATCGCAGCGGGAGCATCTTCACCGTCGACCTGGTGACCGGAGCGGGGACCCCCACCGGGGTGCACCCGCCGCTCGGGGCGTGCACCGAGATCGAATCCGACCCCGCGGGCATCGCCTTCGCCCAGAGCAGCGACGGCGGCTTCTACGGCGCGCGCTTCGACCTGGCCTCCGGCGCCCTGATCGGGTGCTTCGTCTCCGATTCGGGATCCTTCCAGGGCCTCGAGTACGTGGGGGCGACGCTGTACGGGACCTACGTGACCGGGCCGGACGGCCCGTCCACGCTGGCCACGCTCGACCCGGTCACCGGGGCCGCCACGCCGATCGGGCCCACCGGGACCGGACCGGTCTCGGGGCTCGCCTACGACGCCGCGAGCGGGACCATGTACGGCATCAACGGCGGCGGGCGCTTCGGCCCCGGCTATCTGCTCACGCTCGATCTGACGACCGGGGCGGCGACCGTGGTGGGGCCCACCGGCATGACCGCCGGGAGCCTCGAGTTCGGGCCGGACGGCAACCTGTACGCCGGTGGCGATGCCATCAATGGAGGCAGGATCTACCGGATCGATCGCCACACGGGCTTCGCGACCCAGCTGGGTCCGAGCGGGTTCTCGAGCGTCACCGGCCTGACGCTCGGACCCGGCTTCGGTCCCGGGCCCGAGGCCACCCTCTCCGGCGTGCTCCGCGCCGCGGGCAGCTATACGTTCACGGTGACCGCCACCGACGCCAATGGCTGCCGCGGTGACCGCGAGTACCACATCAACGTGGCGTGCCAGGTCATCTCGATCTCGCCCGCGACGCTGCCGCCCGGCCTGGTGGGCGTGCCGTACGACCAGGTGGTGACGACGAGCGGCGGGACCGGGCCGTTCACCTTCTCCAGCGCGGGCTTCCCGCCCGGGATGACGGTGGGCGCCCCCGACAGCGGCGGCACCTCCGCCCGGATCCTGGGAACCCCGTCGGCGGTGGGGAGCTACGCGTGCGCCATCCACGCGGTGGACGCCGACAGCTGCTCCGCCGACCGGGAGTACACGCTCGCGGTCACCTGTCCGCCGGTCGCGCTGGGGCCGGCGCTCCTGCCGGACGGGGCGATCGGCGTGTCGTACCGCCAGGTGCTGACGCCGACCGCCGGGGCGCTGCCCGTCACCGCCACGCTGACGGCCGGCAGCCTGCCGCCGGGACTCTCGCTGTCGAATGATGCGGTGGCCGCCCCGGGGCGGGGCCAGGGCCTCGCGACGCGGACCTTCCCGTCCGGAACGCGCGGTCCCGCCCCGCGGCGGTTCACGGCCGGACAGCGCTCCATCGTGAGCGCGGCCGCGCCGGCCCTGTCGGCCGCGAACGTGCTCACGCCCGCCGCAACCTCCTCCGGCCCGCGGATCCTCTTCGCCCTGGCCGACTACGATGACCCGGATTACCGCGCCGCCATCGCCGCCCTCACCGGGGGCGTGGTGGACTACTTCAACTGCGCTCCCGACCTGGGCGGGAGCACGCCGTCGCTGGCCCTGCTCGACAGCTATGACTGCGTCTTCACCAAGCCCGACTTCTACTATGCCGACCGCGTGCTGCTGGGTGACGAGCTCGCGGACTACGTCGACC
>VBPB01000352.1:6011-6240 GCA_005893365.1 Candidatus Eiseniibacteriota bacterium | reverse complement strand
GGGGCGCGTCTGGGACGGGCCGCTCGGGGCCGGGCTCTCGCGCAAGCACATCTTCGACGCCATGGACCAGAGTCTCGAGCGCCTGGGCGTCGACTACGTGGACCTCTACCAGGCGCACGCGCCCGACCAGGACGCGCCGATCGAGGAGACGCTCGAGGCGTTCGAGGACCTGGTCCGCGCCGGCAAGACGCGCTACCTCGGGTTCTCGAACTTCGACCGCGACCCGGCG
>VBPB01000352.1:0-5945 GCA_005893365.1 Candidatus Eiseniibacteriota bacterium | reverse complement strand
CTCGCGGCGCCGACGGCACCGTGTTCACGGTGAGCCACCTCGACTTCTGCCGCGCCCACGGGATCGGCCTGATGGCGTACTCGCCGCTCGCCCAGGGTGTGCTCACCAACAAGTACGCCGGGGGAGCGGTGCCCGCGGGCAGCCGCGCCACCGGCAAGTTCGCGCACTTCCTCACCGCCGAGAAGGCGCTGACCCCAGAGAACGTGGCGGCCGCCGAGCGCTACGCGGCCTGGGTGGCCCGGCGCGGCGCCGGCTCGTGCTCGCAGGTGGCGCTGGCCTGGGTGCTGAGGCGGCCGGAAGTCTCGACTGCGATCATCGGCGTCACGTCGGTCGAGCAACTCGAGGAGAATCTCAAGGCCGCCGAGGTCACGCTCACCGACGCCGAGTGGAAGGAGGTCGAGGCAACCATCGCCTTAGCCACGACGCGCCCGCCGGCCGCCGGCGGCCCCACCAAGGCGAAGCGCGGCGCCAAGGCATCGGCGCCGCGGAAGCGGACGGGGCGGAGGACGTAGCGCACCATCGCCCGGGTCGCGCTGCGGCCCATGCTGGCCCCGCGGCCCGCAGGCCGCGTGCGGCCGCGCTCATCAGGCACCCAACGCAAGGAGCCGCCTCCCGCTCGGGGAGGCGGCTCGCTTGGTTGAGGCCTGCGTCACGCCGGTCCGTCTGACCGGCGGGCGCCGGGCCGACCTACCACCGCGGCGGCTGGGCGAAGCCGAGCTCGCCGCGCTCGCGCTCCCAGAGCCGGTTGCGGAAGTTGCCCGGAAGGATGCCGAGCGCCCGCAGCCCCGAGGCGTATTCGTAGCGCAGCACGATCTGGTCGGTGGCATAAGCCTCGGGCACGAACCACACCCGGCGCACCGGGTCCCACTGCTTCTGGCCCCAGCCCGTGCCGGGGACCGAGGGCGCCGTCTGCTGCGGCGCGACCTCGCGGTACGACTTGGTCTCGTTGCCGTTCTCGCGCGGCTGGAGCTGGTCGGACTCCTGACGCGACTGCGGCGCGGCGCCGGCCTCGGGCGCCTCACGGCGCGCCGTCGGTCCGTCGCTCCGGTGGCCGTCGAG
The DNA here is from genome assembly GCA_005893365.1 of Candidatus Eiseniibacteriota bacterium. Taxonomy (GTDB): domain Bacteria; phylum Eisenbacteria; class RBG-16-71-46; order RBG-16-71-46; family RBG-16-71-46; genus WS-11. Next base: position 4,886 of record VBPB01000352.1, on the reverse strand, counting down.
CGTGCCGTACGGGCGTTCCTCGCCGTCCTGCTGACCACGATCGCGGTCGTCGATGCGGCCGGGCAGCGGCGGGAACCACTGCTGGCCGCGCTCGCGGAACGCCATCACCCGCACCCAGCCCAGGTCACCGTTGGCCTGGCCGGTCCGCTCGGCGTAGGAGCGATCCTCGTCCACGAACACGAACTGCCGCGTGTGCTCGAGCGACGAGCGCCAGCCACGGATCACGGTCCGTTCCCACGGGTCGAGCACGTACATCGGCTCCCCGGAGGAGAGGCTCGAGCGCTCGCCGTTCACGACGTTGAGACCGTCCACCGCGATCAGCACGCCGACGCGGCGTCCGGTGTTGTTGGTGAGCACCAGCGCGTAGTGACGGCCCTTGAACGCCTGGAAGTAAAGGCGGTCCGAGCCGTCGGTGGGCAGGTAGAGCGGCGCGTCGCGCCCGTCCACCTGCACCTGCACGTCCACCAGGCGGCCGTCGGCGGCGGCTTCGTAGCCGATGCCGCGCCACGCGGCGGCGGGGGACACCGCCAGCGCGGCGAGCAGCAGGGCCGAGCTGAGCGTGAACGCGCTCAGCCGCGGCACGCGGACCGGGATCGGCACCGGCACCGAGAGACGGCACGGGTCGAGCGCGGCGGCGCGCCGAACCAGGTTGCGGATGACACGGGACGACGCGGACCGGATCTGCATCAACCGGCAGGCGGCCCATTGCCCGCTCTGGCGGGCGCAGGTGATGAGACTCAGCAGGGTCAGCATGGCCTTCCTCCTCTGGTGAGGACGCGGCGACCATCCGCTTGGGAGTGGGGTGGTTACGGGTGGGTGGTTTCACCATCGGACGGATGCCCGGATAAGGGACCGTGGCCCGCGTGCCACAGCCGGCCGCACATTCTTGAAGAGGACTTGACCACCGGCGGCCAGGCGCCGCAGTAGGCTTCCTCGGTCTGGCGTGGAACGGATGCAAGCGCGGTCTCCCAGTTCCCCTCGCGCGCGCTCGCCATCGTCCGGACCGGCGCGCGGGCCCCGATCGGTCCGCGAAACCAGGGAGGAAGTCGTGGCGACCTCAAAGGACACCATCGCCCTCGCCAAGACGTTCTACGCGTTGTTCAACGATCGCAAGCTCGACGACATGACGAAGCTCGTAGCCGGCGACGTCACCTGGAGCGACACACCCACCGCCCAGGTCTTCCAGGGCCCGACCGGGTTCAAGGCGTTCGTCCAGGGATGGCTCACCGCCTTCCCCGACGCGCGTGTCGAGATCCAGCAGCAGGTCGCCTCCGAGGACGCGGTGGTGACCGAGTTCGTCGCCCGCGGGACGCACCAGGGGCCCCTGGCCTCGCCGCACGGCAGCATCCCGCCGACCGGCCGGAAGCTCGACATGCGGTTCTGCGAGGTGATGCGCCTCGCCAACGGCAAGGTGACCGAGGGGCGCGTCTACTACGACACCACCACCCTGCTGCGCCAGCTGGGCGTGAGCCCCGAGAGCCTCGCGACCCGGTGACCGGCGTGGAGACGGTCATCCCATCCTCGCGCCGGATCCGGCGCCTGTCTGACTCGCACCACGGAGCGGACGTCGTCCGCCCCGGAAAGGGAATGCCATGAGCGACCAGGACCTCACCCGCATCGCCCGCGACATCGTGAACAGTTACAACACCGCCGACTGGAAGCTGCTCAAGTCGATCCTGACGCCCGACGCCCTCTACAACGAGCTGGGCACGCAGCGTCAGGTCAAGGGGCCGGACCAGATCGTCAAGACTCTCCAGGGTTGGAAGCAGGCGATGTCCGACTCGGACGGCAAGGTGACCAACGTGTTCGTCTCGGGCTCCAACGCGACGCTGGAGATCACCTGGCAAGGGACGCACGACGGTCCGTTCACCGGTCCCGGCGGGACGCTTCCGGCTTCGGGGAGGCGCCAGACCACCTCCGCGGCGATGGTGGTCAAGTTCCAGGGCGACAAGGTCAAGGAGATCCACCACTACTTCGACATGATGAGCTTCCTCCAGCAGATCGGGGCCATGTCGGCCGCGCGCGCCTGAGACCATCCGGCCGGTGACCGGGCCGGCGGCGGTTCGGCGGGGCATCTTCGGGCGTCGGGGGTCGCCCGGGTGCCCCGCACGCGCTTATCCGGGCCATCCCGCCAGAGGGCCGGGTGGCGGGGCGACCGGGTCGGACGAAACGCGTTGGGCGGGGGTCGGTGACCGCGGTACCATCTAGCTACGCGTCGTGACCCACAGCCCGCCCGTCACCCGGGAGTCGCCATGAGACAGGCCATCTTGGGCCGCCTGACCCTCCTCATCCTCATCGCCCTGATCACCCTGATCCCGCCCTCGCCGCGATCGCCGGCCGGGGGGCGGACGCCCGATCGTGACGCGCGGCTGCGCGCGGGCGTGATCCCGATGTCGCTGGGCACCGAGGACGACGCGGACGCCCAGGCCGAGATGGAGTTCATGATGCTGCGCGACCCCATGGCCGGCATCATCCCGCGCGACATCCATCGGCGCGAGCTGCGCTTCGCGCGTCCAGCCCCTGGTCTGGACCGAGCGCGGGCCCAACAACGTCGGCGGCCGCACCCGGGTCTTCGCGGTGGACGTGAGCAATCCCACGACGCTGCTCGCCGGAAGTGTGGCGGGGGGCATCTGGCGCTCGACCGACCAAGGGGCCTCGTGGTCGCTGCGCACGGCCCCCGGCCAGATCCACAGCACCAGCTGCATCGCCCAGGACAAGCGCATCGGCAAGACCGCCACCTGGTACGTGGGCACGGGGGAGATCCGCGGCTCGACCACCAACGCCACGCGCTGGGGCTCGCTCTATCTCGGCGACGGCATCTTCAAGTCCACCGATAGCGGCCAGTCATGGGCGCTCCTGCCGTCGACGGTCTCCGGCACGCCGCAGGTGACCGATCCCTTCGACTACGTCATCGACGTGGCGACCAACCCGGCCAATCCGGTCCAGGACGAGGTGCTGGCCGCGACCTTCAAGGGCATCTACCGCTCGACCGATGGCGGCGGCTCCTGGACCACCGCCATCCCCTCCGACTCCGGGCTCATCGACGTGGCGGTGACGCCCGCGGGGGTCATGTACGCGAGCACGCGGGTCGCCAATCTCCAGACAGTGTGGCGCTCCACCAACGGCACCACCTGGACCGACATCCGGCCGGTGTCGTTCCCCACCACCGCCAACCGCATCGTCATCGGCCTCGCCCCGTCCAATCCCCTGATCGCCTACTTCTTCGTCCAGGGGACCAGCACTGCCCCGCAGGTCAATGGTCACCAGCTCTGGAAGTACACCTATGTCTCGGGCGACGGCTCCGGGGTCGGCGGCGTGTGGGAGAACCGGGGCGGCAACCTGCCCAGCGACCTCAACACCCAGGCCGGCTACGACCAGGTCATCCACGTGAAGCCCGACGACGATCAGTTCATCATCATCGGCGGGCAGAACCTCTATCGCTCGACCAACGGCTTCACCAGCACGGCGGCGACGACCGTCATCGGCGGCTATTCGTTCTACCCGGCGGGCCACCACCACCCCGACCTGCACGCGGGCGGGTTCGATCCCGCCACGCCGGCGGTCTACTACTCGGCCGGCGACGGCGGCATCTCGCGGGCGGCGGACATCACGCTGCCCAGCATGGTGTGGACCAGCCTCGACCACGGCTACAACGTGACCCAGTTCTATTCGGTCGCGATCGCCCCCGACGTCGGGAGCAACGTCATCCTGGCGGGGGCCCAGGACAACGGCTCGCAGCTCGGGACCGCGCCCGGCGCCTCCGATTGGGTGCAGGCCTACGGCGGGGACGGCACGGTCGTCGCGGTGTCGCCGGCGGCCCAAGACCGTCTCTACACGCAGTACCAGGGCGGCCAGGCCCAGCGGCAGAACTGGGACGGCAGCAACCTGACCGACATCACGCCGTCGGGGGCGCTCAACCAGATGTTCGTGAACCCGATCGCCCTCGACCCGAACAATCCTCTGCTGCTCTACTACGCGGGCGGGAACACGGGCACGAGCAGCATGATCTGGCGCAACGACGACGCGCCGGTCGCCACCACGACCTTCGGCTGGACGGCGCTCACCGCGACCAACGTGGGGGCGGGGTCCGGCTACGCGCGCACCATCAGCGCGATCGGCCTCTCGAAGGCGAATACGCCCAACGTCATGTACTACGGGACGGTGGATGGCATCGTGAAGAAGGCGGTCAACATCCACACCGCCACGCCGACGGTGACCGACATCACCCCGCCCGGCTTGAACGGCGGGACCGCGACCGGCGGGTTCGTCCGCTGCGTCGCCGTGGATCCCACCGACTCCAACAAGGCGCTGGTGGCGTTCGGGAACTACAACTTCCAGAGCCTCTGGTACACCGTCGACGGCGGCGCCAACTGGAGCGACGTGGAGGGCAACCTCGCGGGCGCCTCGGGCCCGTCGATCCGCTGGGCGACGATGTTCTACTTCGACGGCCTGCTGCACGTCTTCCTCGGGACCAGCATCGGCGTGCTCTCGACCAACACGCTCGCCGGCGGCTCCACGGTGTGGGCCCAGGAGGCGACCAACGAGATCGGCAACGTCATCGTCGGCTACATGGACTACCGCGACATCGACCACACGCTCGCGGTCGCGACCCACGGCCGCGGCGCCTTCACCACCCAGTTCCTGCAGGCCACCGGCATCGCCGACGGACGGCCCGACCCGGCACGCAACGCGCTGCTGCAGAGCTATCCCAATCCCGCCCAGGGCGAGGCGACCATCGCCTACGACCTCCCGCGCGAGGCCCGGGTCTCGCTGCGCGTGTTCGACGTGACCGGTCGGGAAGTGGCGGTGCTCGTGAACGGGCCGGAGGGACGGGGCCACCACGAAGCGCGGCTGGCCGCGGGGCGGCTCGAGCCGGGCGCCTACTA
>VBPB01000088.1 GCA_005893365.1 Candidatus Eiseniibacteriota bacterium | reverse complement strand
GATGCCCAGGGTACAGCGGCCGGCCGCCACCTCGCGCGCCACGGCGGCGGCGAAGTCGGGGTAGTCCACGGCCTCGCCGGAGTGGGTCCCGCAGTCCTGCACCTCCCAGCCGGTCTCCTCGCCGATCGCGCGCTTGAGGATCTCCTTGAGCGCGAAGCCGCCGTGGTCGGAGCCGAGGGCGACGCGATGCGGGGCCGAGGCGGTGGCGGGGCGGGGCGCCGCCGCGGCGCGAGGCTCGGCGGCGCGCGGGGCAGCGGGCGCGGGGCGCGGCGGGGACGCCGGGGCCGGACCGAGCGCGCGCTCCACGCCCTCTCGGACCAGACGGCGCACCTCGGACTCGCTCACCTCGCGCATGGTCGGGGGAGTCTAGGAACAGGTCACGGCCCGGTCAAGCGCGCGGGGTGCGCAGAACCGGCCGGAAGCCTTAGAATCATCGCCCGACCCGTGGCGCCACTCCCCTTGATCCCAGCCCCAGAGGAGTCCCCGTGATCCGCCGACGCGCCCGCATGACCCTCGCCCTCGCCACCGTGGCCGCGCTCGTGGGCCTCGCTCCCGTCGCCGCGCGGGCGGGGGCGCCGACCGACACGCTCAGCGACGGCACCCGGGCCGAGCGTTGGACGCTCAAGAACGGTCTGCAGGTGACGGTGCGGAACATCCCGGGCTGCACCGGGGTCGCGGTGGTGACCGCCTACCGCGTGGGCCAGAACCAGGACCCCCCGGGGCACTCGGGGATGGCGGATCTGCTGGGCGAGGTCCAGTTCACCGCCGCCACCGACGGGGCGCCGGAACGGTCGCGGGCGGAGATGGAGGGCCTGCGCCCGCTCGGCTGGAACACCCAGGTGACGCCGCGCTTCACGCTGCTCTCCGAGATCGCGTCCGCCGCCCAGTTCCCGGGAGCCCTCCGCCAGGTCGCGGACCGCATGCGCGGCGTCACGGTCACCGACTCCACGCTGGATCGCGCCCGCCGCACCGTCATGCGCGACCTGGGCCGGTCGTACGCGGACCCGCGCGAGCTCTCGCTCTCGGCCGAGCTGCGCGAGCTGGCCCAGGGCGTGGACGACCAGGTCGTCCTCGACCGCCTGGCGGGCCGGACGCTGGGCGATCTCGAGCCGCAGGACGTCCGCGAGCGCCTGCACCGGCTCTACGTGCCGGCCAACGCGGTGCTGGCCCTGGCCGGCGACCTGAGCGGCGTGGACGTCCACGCGCTGGTGGGCCAGCTGTTCGAGCCCATCCCGGGCGGCGTGGCGAGCCCCGAGCCGGCCGAGCCCCCGCTCAAGGCCGTCTCGCGGGCCGTCCGGCGCCCGGATCTGAGACGGCCGCTGGGGGCCGTGGGCATCATCGCGCCGGCCATCACCGATTCGCTGCACCCCGACTTCTATCTCAACGCGCTCCTGATCGGGAAGTACTGTGAGCAGCAGTGGGGCCCGGCGCCGGAGCCGCTCGCCACGCGCTTCCGCTATCCGCTGCTCGCCGACGCGCGGCTCGCGCAGTTCTTCCCGCCGGCCGATCCCGGGGAGACCGACCCCGACCAGTTGGGGGTGGCGATGCAGCAGGCGATCGAGAAGCTGGCGGTGTCGATCGTCGACAAGGAGACGTTCGACGAGCAGCGGATCAACAACCAGTGGATCTTCGGCGGGCCGATGACGCCGTCGCTCATGAAGCGGATCCGGGTGCACGCCGGCACGCTGCACACGCTGGCGAGCACGATGGCGGTGCGGGCGCTGTGGGGCGACGAAGGGTTCTGGGCGCGGTACCTTAAGCGGTTCATGAATCCGCACATCACGACCGGCGACAAGTGGGCGGACTACTTCCAGTCGCCCGACCACATCGTGCGCCTGCTGCTGACGCCGGCCCGGCGCTAGTCGCGTCGTTCGTCACTTCCGGCCAGGCGGCGGGGACACGGCGGGCGGTGGGGTGCGCGGCGGGCGGTGCGGCACGCGGTGGGCGCCCGAGGCCCCGCGGCGGCACGTTCGCCTCCGCATCCTGCTCCGGCTCACTGCCCCGAGGCTCGCTCCGCCATCCATGGCTCCCGCGAGCCTCGGACGCACCGCCGCGGGACCTCGGGCGCCCACCGCGTGCCGTGCGTGCCTCGCGGAACCTCGGGCGTCCACCGCGTGCCGTGCGTGCCTCGCGGGACCTCGGGCGCCCACCGCGTGCCGTGCGTGCCGCCGCGGGACCTCGGGCGCCCATCGCGTGCCGTGCGTGCCTTCGCGGGAACTCAGGCTCATCGCCGCGTCATGCGGTGCGTCCGTTGACCCTCTCTTGGGCCGATGCTACGGTGCGGGCCGTGACGACGCGGCGCATTCTCATCGGCATCGCCGGCGGGTCCGGCTCCGGCAAGACCCTCGTGGCACGCAACATCGTTCGCGAGCTCGGCTCCGACCGGGTGGTCATCATCGACCAGGATTCCTACTACCGGAACCTCGAGGACATCCCGTTCCGTGACCGCGAAGCGCGCAACTTCGACCACCCCGACGCCTTCGACAACGACATGCTCAAGCACCACATCCGCGAGCTGCTGCAGGGGCGCGGGGTGGAGCAGCCGATCTATGACTACGCCGAGCACCGGCGCCTCGACGAGACCCGGCACATCGGCGACCACCTCGTGTTCGTGCTCGAGGGCATCCTGATCTACGTGGATCCCGAGCTGCGGGCGATGATGGACATCAAGCTGTTCGTGGACGCCGATCCGGACGTGCGCTTCATCCGCCGGATGCGGCGCGACCTGGTCGAGCGCGGGCGCTCGGTGGACAGCATCGTGCGCCAGTACGAGGAGAGCGTGCGGCCGATGCACATGCAGTTCGTCGAGCCGAGCAAGCGCTATGCGGACCTCATCATCCCCGAGGGCGGGCACAACCAGGTGGCGATCGACATGGTCCGCACCAAGATCCGCGAGCTGCTGCGCGAGCGCAGCGGTGCCATCCCCCCGCCGATGGAGCGGGCGCGCGCGGTCTGAGCGCCACGCCGCTCGCTCGCGCTTCTCAGCCTCGCGGACCCCGCGTCCCGTCCTCGATCCGGCCCAGCAGGCGCAGGAGCCCGTCCAGGATCGTGAGCGGGTGGGGCGGGCAGCCGGGGATGTAGAGGTCCACCGGGATCCCGGCCGGCACGCCGGTCCCGGCCTCCGGCCCGGCGCGGAACGGTCCCCCGCCGATGGCGCAGGCGCCGACGGCGATCACCAGCCGCGGATCCGGGACCGCTTCGTAGGTCTTCTCCAGCGCCGCGCGCATGTTTGGATTCACCGTGCCGGTGACGACGATCCCATCGGCATGACGCGGCGAGGCCACGAACTGGACGCCGAAGCGCGCCATGTCGAACACCACGTTGCCGAGCGCCACGAGCTCCGCCTCGCACCCGCCGCAGCTGCCGGCCACCACCGAGCGTAGGCGCAGCGAGCGGCCGAACAGGCGCCGGGCCCGGCCCTGGAGCGCGGCCGGCGAGGGGAGCTCGCCCGTGGCGGTCACCAGTCCCTCCCGCGTGCGCGACGCCAGGCGATGCTCGGTGGTGAACCGGAGCGCGCCCTCGGGGCACGCCGTCGCCTCGTCCGGGCTGAAGAGGCAGGCCCCCAGGTCCAGCGCGGGCCCGCCCGCGCCGGCCGGATCGAGCACCGGCCGCCCGCGGAAACGCTCGGGGAATCCCGGCGTGCCTCCCGGATACGGCAGCGTGTCGGCGCCGTGGCGCAGGCGCTCCCACAGCCGCCTCAACACCTGGCCCCTCGCGCGGCGGGCGGCGGGCTCACAGGTCGTGCCCCGCGTAGGAGAGGTTGAAGCTCTTGTTGCACAGCGGGAAGTCGGAGATCGCTCCGCCCGGCATCGCCGCGGCCAGCGCGCTCCAGTTGTGGAACGACGGGTCGGTGACCTTCCAGCGGCGGATGCCGCCGGTGGCGTCCGTCACCACGACGTGCGCGATCTCGCCGCGCCAGCCCTCGACCAGCGCCACCGTCAGCTCGTCGGGAGCGAGGCGGTCGGGCAGCGCCGCCCGCGGTGCGCCGCGCGGCAGGGCCGGCAACTGCTCGATCAGGAACTCCAGCGAGCGGATGATCTCGAGCTGCCGCACGACCGCGCGGGCACTCGCGTCCCCGGCCTGCGCGGTGGCGGTCGGGATGTGGGCGTAGCGATACACCCCCCACGGATGGTCGGTCCGCACGTCGCGCGGCACCGCGCAGGCGCGCGCGGTCGGACCGACCAGCCCCAGGTCCGCGCAGCCCGAGGCGGTCAGCACGCCCACGCCGTCGAGGCGGCCCTGGACCGAGTCGTTCGCGAAGAAGTCGTCCGCCGCCCGGTCGAACTCGGCGCGCACCCGCTCGAGCCGGGCGACGCTCGCGGCGGCCATGTCGTCGGGGACGTCGAAGGCCACCCCGCCCGGGCGCACCAGGCCGCGTCCGAACCGGTTCCCGGACAGGAGCATGAGCAGGTTGAGGCACTCGCCGCGCAGGCGTCCCAGGGTGGCGGCCGCCGGCGCGTAGGCGATGTCGCCGGCGATCGCACCCACGTCGCCGAGGTGGCTCGCCAGCCGCTCGAGCTCCAGCGCGCAGCCGCGCACCGCCTGGGCGCGCGGCGACTTGCGCACGCGGGCCAGGGCCTCGAGCGCCCCGCACCATGCCTCGACGTGCCCGATGACGCTGTCGCCGGCGATCGATTCGGCGATCAGCACGCCTCGCGCGGCCGGTTCGGACTCGAGCAGGCGCTCGACGCCACGATGCTGGTAGCCGAGCACGATCTCGAGGAACAGCACCTCCTCCCCGTGCGCCTGGAAGCGGAAATGGCCGGGCTCGATCACCCCGGCGTGCACCGGCCCGACGCCGACCTCGTGCAGCTCGTCGCCGGCGATGCGGAAGAACGGGTAGGCCTCGCGGTCGAAGGGCCGCGGCGCGACCCCGGGCGGGAGATGGTCGGGCGGGTGGCGGCGCACCGGCTTGAGCCACGGGTGGCCCTCGGGGACGACGCCGCACTGCTCGGCGATCTCGCGCTCGAACAGGTGAGTCTGAGGACACTCGGGGGTCAGCGCGGGATAGCCCAAGGAGACGCGCGCGCTGAGCGCGTCCAGCTCCCCCCGCGCGTCGTCGGCCAGGATCGCGACCAGGCGCGTCTCGCGCGGACCGTCGGGAAGGCCGAACAGCGAGACCACGCGGCCGCCCGCCCCGGTCGCGTCGATCACCGCGCGCCGGAACTCCTGGACCGCGAGACAGGGCACGGCCGGCCACGGGACGGCGCGGCGGTTCCTGAGTCCGAGGCCCACCCTCATGGTGCGCCTCCCCCCACGGTGGCGGCGGCCGCCGCCAGGGCGCCGCGCAGCGCGGGCGGCAGACCGAGCCCGAGCAGGAGCACCAGCAGCAGCAGGCCGAGCGGGGGCAGCACCAGCCAGCGATCCTCGCGGATCGGCGCCGGGCGCGGTCCGGCGGGGGCCGGGCCGAGTGCCATGCCCAGCACCGCGGCACCCATCGCCATGAACACCGTCGCCTGGAGCAAGATCATCACCACCGCGATCCAGGTCCGGCCCCCGCGTACCGCCCCGGCCAGCAGCGCCAGCTCGCCGGGGAAGAGCGCGAACGGCGGCGCCGCCGAGATCGCGAACAGGCCGGTCACCAGCAGCGCCCCGCTCACCGGCATCGCGCGCAGCAGCCCGCTCACCTCGCGCGTGCGCTTGGTGCCGTAGACGATCAGGACGTTGCCGGCGACCAGGAACAGGCTGGCCTTGGTGAGGGAGGCCCCGACCATCTGGAGCAGGGCGCCGAACGTGGCCACGCCGGAGAGCCCCACGCCGACCGCCAGGATGCCCATCTGCTCGATGCTCGAGTACGCCAGCATCCGCTTGTAGTTCTCCTGGCCGAGCAGGAACGCCGCGGCCACCAGCATCGAGAGCAGGCCGAAGCCGATGAGCAGCGGCCGGGCGAACCCATCCTGACCGGCGGCGTGCACGACCTGGCATCCCCGCAGCACGGCGAGGAAGGCGACGTTGAGCAGGGCGCCTGAGAGCAACGCCGAGATCGGCGACGGGGCCTCGCCGTGCGCGTCGGGCAGCCAGGTATGCATCGGCGCCAGCCCCATCTTGGTGCCGAAGCCGATCAGCAGGAAGACGAACGCCGCGCGCAGCCAGGCCGGATGCAGCGCGTCGGCGCGCGCGAGCAGGTCGGGCAGCATCAGCGGCGCGCCGTGGGGCCCGACCGCGGTCAGGTGGGCGGTGGCGAGGAAGAACGTGCCGAGCAGCGCCAGCGCGATCCCGACCGAGCAGATCATCAAGTACTTCCAGACCGCCTCCAGCGAGTGGCGGTCGGAAGGGTCGTAGATGAGCGGCGCGGTGGCCAGGGTCGTGGCCTCCATGCCCACCCACAGCAGGCCGAAGTGCCGGGTCAAGGCGACCAGCGAGGCCGAGGCCAGGAACGCGAGCAGGCAGCTCACGAACGCCCGCCCGCCGCGGGGATCCTCGCGCCGCAGGTAGCCCACCGCGTAGCAGGCCACCGCCACGAAGACGATGCTCACCGCCCCCAGCACCAGGCCGCCGAGCGGATCGAACGCCAGCCAGCCCATGGCTCCCGCCGCCGGCGCCAGCCGCCACGCCACCGCCGTGAGCGCCAGGTGGAGCGCGGCACAGCCGACCAGCCAGGCCGCGCGCCGCGCCGGCGCCTGATCCAGGTAGGCGGCGACCGCCCCCAGGGCGGGGACCAGGACGATCGCGAGCAGCAGCATCAGTCGCGCAGCTCCGTCAGCCGCCGCGAGTCCTGCGACTCGAGCTCGCGCTGGATCTGGAACACCACCAGGCCCATGATGAACACGCCGACGAACACGTCGAGCAGCACGCCCAGCTCCACCAGCAGCGGGATGTCCCCCGCCAGCGTGAGCCCGAAGACGTAGATGCCGTTCTCGAGCATCAGGTAGCCGATGACCAGCGAGAGCGCCTTCTGCCGCGTGGTCAGGACCACGAACCCCATCATCAGCGACGCGAGCGAGACCGGGACCAGGCCCTCGACGGCGAGGCCGGCCGCGTGCGGGAGCCGGGTGGCCACGCCGAACGCCAGCCCCACCGCCGCGAGCCCGAGCAGGACGCCGCCGATCGGGCCGATCGACGGCGCGAGCTCGCGCCGCACCGGCGCCTCGCGGATCGCCCATCGCAGGATCCGCGGCAGCACGCCCGCCTTGATGGCCAGGGTGCCCGCGGTGAGGACGGCGATGTGGACGCCGAACCGCGCCCCCGAGGCGAGCGGCAGCATCGCGAGCAGCACGCCCTGCGCGGTCATGATCCGGATGCACGCGCTGAGCCGGCCGGTGACCAGGACGGCGAAGTTGGTCATCAGCACCAGCAGCAGCACCACGTCCCCGAACCGGTCCACGGTCAGCGCACCCGCAGGACGACGCCCAGCGCCGCGAGGGCCGCGGCCCCGGTCAGGAGGTGCGGCACCTGCACCAGCCGGAGCCGCGCCATGGCAGACTCGATGACGCCCACCAGGATGGCCACGAGGGCGAGCGCCGGGAGCAGCGCCGCGACCGCGAGCGGCGCCGGCCACGCCGCGCGCGGCAGGAACGTCCCGGCCAGGAGTGCTGCGAACAGGGCGAACTTGAGCGCCGAACCGTAGAGCAGGATCCCGAGGTCCGGTCCGCCGTGATCCAGGATGGTGACCTCGTGGATCATGGTCAGCTCGAGATGGGTCGCCGGATCGTCCACCGGGCCGCGGGAGGCCTCCGCGAGCAGGACGATGCCGAGGCTCACCCCCACCATGGCCAGCGTCGCCGGCGCACGCGCCCAGGCCCGGGCGAGCGGAGCCCCGAGCATCCCGCCGAGCGACGACTCGCCGGTCGCCAGCGCCAGGGCCCCCAGGACCAGGAACAGGGCCGGCTCGCTGAAGGTGGCAAAGCCCAGTTCGCGGCTGGCGCCCATGCCCTCGAAGCTCGAGCCCGTGTCGAGGCCCGCGAGCGCCAGCAGCAGCCGGCCCAGCGCCAGCAGGCCGGCGAAGGCGATCATGTCGCCGCCGAAGCCCGCGAGCCCCCGGCGGCCGTCGAGCGGCAGGAGGCCTGCGGCGACCAGCGCCGCGCCGAGCACCACCGCCGGCGCCAGCCGGAACACGCCGGTGGTGGTCCGGCTGTAGACCGCGCCCTTGCCGAGCAGCTTGGCCAGATCGCGATAGGGCTGGAGCAGCGGAGCGCCGCGGCGCCCGGTCAGGAACGCCACCGTCCGTCCGGCCAGGGCCGGCAGCAGCGGGGCCACGACCAGGATCAGCGCCAGCGCGCCGATCGCGGAGGCCGTCATGGTCGGACCACGATCGGCAGGAACAGCAACGCCAGCACGACCAGCAGGGCCAGCACCACGTAGCGGAGGTAGGTGGTGACGCGCGGCTCCTGGAGGTCACGCAGGCGCTGCAGCAGCGCGCTCACGCCGCCGAAGGCGGGTCGATAGACGCCGGTCACGGTGCGGTCGAGCGTGCGCGAGCGCCACGAGGCCTCGGCCGGCCAGTAGCCGACCGGGCCCAAGCGCTCGACCCGCGTGCGCAGCAGCGGCGCGAACGCCTGGCGGACCGGCTCGGCGAGCGAGGACGCCGAGTACTGCGTACGCCCCGGGGCTCCCGCGTAGCCGCAGCCCCAGGTCTCGGTCGCGCGCGGGACCCCGCGCCCTGCCAGGGCTCCGCGCAGGACGGCCACCAGCGCCACCACCCCGGTGAGGACCAGGGCCAGGGACCCGAGGGGACGGACCGCGTCGACCACGAGCGTGGGAGCTCCGCCGGGAACGAGGGTCGCGAGCGCACCCGCGAGCGCCGCGACCAACGGCGCCGGGAACCAGGCGATCAGCAGGCACGACCCCGCGAGGGCCGCCAGCGGCGCGGTGGTCGCGCGGGCCGGCGGGCGGAACGCGCCGGCGGGCGGCTCGCGCCGCGGTGTCCCCAGCAGGCCGATGCCGATCAGGCGCGCCTGACCGGCCAGCGTCACCGCCGCGGTCATCGCCAGCACGGCGATGCCGACCACCATCGCGGCGCGCGCCACGCCGTGCAGGACCAGGGCCCCCGCGAACAGGGCGCGGAAGATGAGCCACTCGCCCACGAACCCGCTGAGCCCGGGGACCGCCGCGATCGCCAGCGCCCCGACCACCGTCAGGCCGCCGACCACGGGCCAACGCGCGAGCAGACCCCCCCAGCCCTCGAGATCGCGCGATCGCGCCTCGTGGGCGAAGGCGCCGACCCCGCCGAACAGCAGGGACTTGGCCAGGCTGTGGCTCCAGATGTGGAACAGGGCGGCGCTCCAGCCGAGCACCGCGAGCTCGGGTGCGCCCGCCCACTGCCCGAGCAGACCCGCGCCCATCGCCAGCGTGATCAGGCCGGCGTTCTCCACCGTCGAGTAGGCCAGCACGCGCTTCACGTCCCGTTGCAGGAGGGCCAGCAGCACGGCACCGAGGGCGCCGGCCGCGCCGAGCCCGATGAGCGTGAACGCCACGCCCGGCGAGGGCGGCCCCAGCAGCGGCAGGAACCGGGCGAGCCCGTAGAAGCCCATCGTGATCATGACGCCCGACATCAGGGCGGACACGTGGGCCGGGGCCGCCGCGTGGGCGGCGGGCAGCCAGACGTGGAACGGGACGACGGCGGCCTTGGTCCCGAACCCGATCACCATGAGCACGAACAGCCCGGCGACGGCGGTCCGCGCGTGCGCCACCGGGACAGCGGCTAACTCCCACGTGCCGGTGGCGGCGGCGAGGACCAGGAACAGGAGCAGCAGGGCGCCGGCCGCCAGCTGGGAGAAGATCAGGTACTGATAGCCCGCCTCGCGCACCGCGCGCGAGTCGTGGTCGGTCACGACCAGCGCGTACGAGGCGAAGGTCATCACCTCCCAGGCCGCGAGCAGCAACACCAGATTCGCCGCCAGGACCACCGTCGCCATGCTGGCCAGCAGCGCGTTGAACGCGGCGAAGCCGGCCCCGGCCCCGCCGCCGTCGGCATGATGCCGGGTGGGCACCGCGAGGATGGCGCACAGCGCGCCGATCAGGCACAGCGGCAGCAGGAACGCCGCCGCCAGCGCGTCCAGCCTCAGGCCGAGCCCCGCGAACGGCACCGGCCAGGCGGCGCTGAGCACCTGGGCCTCGCGGCCCGAGAGCGCGCTCCCCGCGGCGCACGCGCCCAGCGCCGCGCCCACCACCGCCGCCCCCGCCCCGATCGCCGCGGCGAGGTCGCGACGCCGCCGCGCCAGCGCCCAGCCCACCGCCCCCAGCAGCCACACCGCGACCGCGGCCAGGATCAGGCTCACCGGCCTCGCCCCGGGGTCACCGAGTCCTCGCCCGCCAGCCCGGCCTCGATCGCGCGGACGCGCCCGATGATGGCCGCCGCCTCTGCACGCGCGCGCAGCAGGTCCCGAAGCTGAGCGTCGCGCAGCGCGAACCCGAGCCGCGCCAGGATCCGCAGGTGCGTCGGCACCGTCAGGCTCACCACCATGAACAGGGCGTGGACCGGCAGGTCGTCGATCGCCTCGAACGGCACCGGGGTCTTGAGCAGGCAGAGGGTGACGCTGGGGCCGCCGATCTGGAGCAGGATCGGGTTGCGCACGTGCGGGATCGCGATCCCGTCCCCGATGCCGGTGGACCCCATCGCCTCGCGTGCCTCGAGCACCGCGGTGACGAAGTCACGCTCGACGTCCGCGGGCAGCGGCAGGCGGGCGACGACCTCGCGCAGGACCGAGGCCTTGTCGGCCCCCGGGACGTCGTGGTGGATGCCGCCCGCCTCGAGCATGGCCGCGAGCGAGGGGATGGTCTCGGGGCTCCGCCGCTCCTGATCGAGCAGGTCGCGCGAGACGGGCACGCCGTTCTCGGTGGCCCACTCCCACAGCTCGATGGCGTTCAGGTGCAGGCGCTCGTTCACGCGGTGCGCCGGGAGTCCCCGCGTCTTCACCCAGTCGAGCGCGGTGTCCTCGCTCACGCCGAGGTGGCGGGCGGCCTGACGCACGGTCAGCTGCATGGGCCCCGGGGCCTTGAGGCGGTCGTCTCGTCTGGAGCGGCGGGCGTGGACGCGCCGATGGCGGCAAGCACGCTGGCAGGCTATGACACGCTGCGAAGCAGGGTCAAGGTGCGCGGCACGGCGCGAGGCGGCGCCGGGCGCGCGATCTCCCGCTTACGCCTCGACCGCGCTGAGCGCGCGCGGGGCCGCTCGCGCCGCGCGCCGCGCGGGTGCCGCGGCGAGCGCGTGCCATGCGTGCAGCGCCTCGCCCACCGCCCACGCGTGCGCGATGGCACCGCGCGGCGCGTGCGGCGGAGAGCCGTCGAGGCACTCGGGCAAGGCGCCGACGCCGTGACGCTCGAGCAGCGCACCCAGCGGCTCGAGCAGCGCCAGGGCGGCCGCGCGGTCGTGGTGCACGCGGTGGTGGGCCAGCGCCAGGTGCGGCAGGAGCCACACCCACGCCGTGCCCTGATGGGCGGCCGCCGCGCGCTCGCCTTCGCCCCCACCCCCGCGGCCGCGGTAGCGCGGATCGTCCGGGGCCAGGCTGCGCAGGCCCCCGGGCACCAGCAGGTGAGCCGTGCACCTTTCGAGCACGGCGCGCCGGCGCGCGGCCGGCAGCGGCGAGTCCGGGAGCGAGAGCGCCAGAAGCTGGTTGGGCCGCAGCGCCGAGTCCGCCCCGCGCGGCCCGTCGAGCACATCGTGGAGGGCGCCCGCCTCGGCGTCCCAATAGCGCCCGAAGCCGTGGCGCACGCGACGGGCCATCTCGGCGTAGGCCTCGTAGGGGCGGCGCAGGCGGCGGGCGAAGCGCGTCATCGCGGTGAGCGCGTTGTACCAGAGGGCGTTCACCTCGACCGGCTTGCCGTAGCGAGGCGTCACCGGCAGGCCGCCCACGCACGCGTCCATCCAGGTGAGGGGACGACTGAGCGGCGCTCCCGCGTCGGCCCCGAGGCGCACCAGCCCGTCGCGCGGGTCCACGCCGAGGCGCGGCGTCACCCCGCGCTCGATCCACGCGCCGATGTCCTCGAGCGTCGGGAACAGTTCGGCAAGCAGCGCGTCGTCCCCGGTCGCCGCGTGGAACGCGCGCACCGCCTGGAACAGCCACAGCGACCCGTCGAGCGCGTGCGTCTCGGGACGGCCGCCCGCTTCGGGGAATCGGTCGGGCAGCCGCCCGCGGTCGGCGGCGAGCGCCCAGGTCCGCAGCACCGCGCGCGCGATGTCGTGGCGGCCGGTCGCGACCGCGAGCCCCGGCAGTGCTGCCATCGCGTCGCGGCCCGCCTCGGTGAGCCACGGGTAGCCGGCGAGGAGGGTGCGCCCGTTGGGCTGGCCCGGGCTCGCGCGCTCGACCACGAACGCGTCGGCGGCGAGCACCAGCCGCTTCACCCAGGACGGCGCCGCGAGGGCCGCCGCCGGCCGCGCCCGGCGCCAGGCGTCGAGCAGCATGCGCTCGTGCGCCACCCGGCGCGGCCGCGCGGCCGCCGTGGCGAGCGGACCGGCGATGGCGCCCGGCCGCGTGCTGGCGACGATCAGCGCCCGCTCGCCCGGGGCCAGCCGGAAGATGAACTCCCCGGCCATGAACAGGTGCGTGAGCCCGTCGTAGCCGCGCTCGCGCTCGGCCGGGAGCGCGAAGTCGCGCCACCAGTCGCCGCCCGGATGCGCCTCGGCGCCCTCGGCGGCGAGCCAGAGCGGCGGGGCGGCCTCGTCCATGCGCACGCACAGTCCGTGCGGCGCGCGCGTCACGGTCGGCGTCCCCTGCGCCGCCGGGGTCAGCGCGTGCAGGTCGCGATGGTCGACCAAGGCCCGCACGCTCAGCGTCGTCGGGTTGCCGTCGTCGCCCAGGGCGTACTCGATGCAGGTGGTGTTCTCGCCGTGCTCCATCCAGACGCGCTTCTCGAGGCGCGTGCCGGCCACGGCCCACGTCCACACCGGGATCGCACCTTCGAGCCGGAAGGAGAGCAGGTGGCGATGGCCCTGCGGCGAGACCGCGCCGCTCCCCCACAGGTCGGTCGAGAGCTCGGTCCGGTCGCCCTCGGGGCCGAGGCGCTCGACCAGCTTCGCGAGCAGGAGGGTGCGCGCGAGCGGTGGAGCGAGCGCCGCGAACAGGAGCCCGTGGTAGCGAAGGGTGAGCGCTCCGCTCACGGTACCGGAGGCGAAGCCACCGATGCCGTTGGTGACCAGCCACTCGCGATGGATCGCGGTGGCCAGGTCGCCGAGCCCGTCCCGTCCCAGGGTCAGGTCGCTCATCGCGGCGCCATCCTAGACCCATCGCCGCCGCGTGTCAGCATCCTTCGGCGGCCCGCCCCAGACCTACGACTGGGTGGTCGAGAACCTCGACAAGCGCGGGCTGGACGATTAGGCCGCCGCCCGCGGCCGGGGCCGGGCTTCGGGCCCGCGCGCCGATGTCCCGGGCGCGGCGTTGTCGGGCTTCGGGCGGTTCGATTAGACTCCCGGCCCCATGTCCGAACCCATGCCGCACAGCCTGCCGCCCGCCGGCTGGATCGAAGTCATCGTCGGCAGCATGTACAGCGGCAAGACCGAGGAGTTGATCCGCCGGCTGCGGCGGGCCCAGATCGCCCGCCAGAAGGTGGAGATCTTCAAGCCCGGCATCGACGACCGCTTCTCCCGCGACCACATCGTCTCGCACAGCGAGGCGCGCATCCCCTCGCGGTCGGTCAAGAACGCCAAGGACATCCTGGGCTACGCCCACGAGGCGCAGGTCATCGGCATCGACGAGGGCCAGTTCCTGGGGGCCGACCTGGTCCAGGTGTGCCAGCGGCTGGCGCGGCGTGGCAAGCGCGTGATCGTCGCCGGCCTCGACCAGGACTACGCCGGCCGGCCG